>CAZMMO010000005.1:10532-19597 GCA_964567365.1 uncultured Rhodanobacteraceae bacterium
GACCCGCTGCAGACCGACAGTGGTTCTCCGGCCAGTGCCTATCACCTGAGTGCGAACGACAGCTCCCAGGGCCATTCCGATGGCAGCGATGGCAAAGCGCCGACGATCGATTTTGCCTCGATCAACAGCAACTCCAGCTACGATCTGTCCGCGATCACCGGTGACGACGGTTCGAGTTTCGGCGGCGATGACGGCGTGCAGACCTGGCTCGACGCGAGCACCGTCAAGGCCAACGGCAAGGTCGATCTGGATGCCGAGGTGTACAACTCCACCAGCAATACCGCCGGTGGTGCGAGCGTGGGCGTAGCCGCGGTAGGCGGGGCGTTGGCTTACACCACACTCAACACGAATGTCGCCTCCACGGTGGATGCGTCCAGCACGATCAAGGCCAACGGCGGAGTGTCCATCCTGGCCGGTGCCGGCGATGACAGCGATCCAGCGGCGAAGACCAAGGCCTTTGCCGGCGTCGGTGGCGCCGTGGGCATTGGTGCGGCTGTCGCGATCAGCCATGTGGACAACACGGTCAAGGCGACCAACAACGGGACCATCCAGGCGCTCGACGGATCGATCAGTGACGGATTGACGATCCAGGCCACGGATGCCAGCTCGGTCGTCGCCGGCAATGGCAACCTCAGTGGCATCAACGTCGGCGGGGTCGTGGCGGGCGCGGTCATCGACGATGCCTTGCGCAGCAGTACCGTGCAGGCCCTGATCGGCGACGATGCGAGCATCAGCGGCATGCCGTTCGTGAACGTGCACGCCAGCGACAGTGGCCTGGTCAAGGCCGAGGGAGTCATGGGCCAGGGTGGCATCACTGCCGCCATCAGCGCCGTGGTTTCCAATGCAAGTGATGATTCGACCGTCACCGCGAAGGTTGGTGACGGGGTGCATTTCACGAATACCGGTACCACGCAGTGCTCTGTCGATCCGGGCCAATCCGGTTCCGGCGTGTGCGTGACTGCTTCCGCGTCGCCGACCGCCAAGGCGTCCGCGGAAGGCATCAACATTGCCGGCGGCCTCGGCATGGGGGCGAATGTGGCGCTGGGCAGCATTGATGCCACGGTCACAGCCCATGTGGGCAACAACGTCGTGTTCGGCGTCACCGGCAACAACACATCGGGTGATCTGCATGTGCAGGCCAAGGCGTCGCCCACCACCACGGCCACCACCAACGGAGGTGCCGGCGGCATTCTCGCCGGTGCCAACGCGTCCGCGTCCACGGCCACCAACACCAGCACGGTGACCGCCAGCGTCGGAAATGCGGTCACGTTGCCCGATGGCGACGTGACCATTGCCGCCGTCGACAACAGCAGCCAGAGTGCCTCGGCCAGTGGTGACAGCGGCGGCATCGTCTCGGCCGGAGCCTCCGTCGCCAAGGCCAGTTCCGACACCACCACGCATGCGACACTGGGCGACGGCGTGGTCGATGGCGGTGGCAACGTGGTGGCGCAAGCCACTGGCGGCAACCTGTCGATCACGGCCTCGGGGGTGGACAGCAATGATGCCCACTCTACGGCCGGCAGCGGCGGGCTGGTCAGCGGCAATGCATCCCTAGCCAGCACCAGCGCCACCTCCGACACCGAGGCGAAGGTGGGACGCAGGCAGAAGCTGGACAAGCTGGCATCGTTCACCTTGACGGCCACGCACGAGGCGACACACGACAGCACGGCCGATTCGCACCTTGTGGCCGCGGTTGGCGGGGCCGGTGCGAATGTCGACAATAATGCCACCAGCACGACTACCACCAGCATCGGTGATGGCAGTGACATCGAGACAGGCAAGAGCCTGTACGTGCAATCGCAGTCGAAATTCGGCGGCAAGGCCACTGCCACCGGAGGAGCCGGTGGCATCGTTGCCGGGCAGGCGGCCCATGTGACCACGTTGCCCACGGCCACCAACACCACGACGGTGGGCAACCATGTCACCCTGATATCGGGTCTGCGTTCGGGCAGCACGGTTGCCGGCAATCTTGCCCTGCTCGCCGACACCGTCATCGACAGGATCGACAACGACGCCTCCCTGACCGTGGATGGCGCGGTGCCTGTCGCCGTTGCCGTGACCAAGGTCGAAGGCAACTTCACCAGCAAGGTGAAAGTGGGCAACTCGAGCAAACTGGGCAGCGGCAACCGGGTCGACATTGCGACCTATGCCAGCCTGAACAAGGTCGGCAGCGAGGCAATCGCAAACACCGGCGGCGTTGGTACGGTGGGCTCGTCCAGCTCCACGGCCAACCTGACATCGAATCAATCGGTCAATATCGGCACCGATACCGATATCTCCAGCGTGGGCGAGATCGACATTGTCGCCGGACGTGATGTGCTTGGCAGCATCGAGACCGAGTTGAATCCGATCGCCACCGCGGCGGCCTATGTGCGCGGGCTCATCGCGATTCCCGATGCCTCGGCAACCTCGAACAACGTCAGCAACGCCAGCCTTGTCCTGGGCAGCGGTAGCAGCGTGACCTCCGGTGCCGATGTCGGCATCGGTGCCGTGCAGGGCGAAAAACTGATCCAGTCCGATGGCACCGGCCATGGTTACGAGCTTGGCTTCATTCCGGTGACCCAGAGCGACAGCGATCAGGATTATTCCGGCACAACCACCACTACGCTCGATGGCGACGTGCTGGCCGGCCGTTACAACAAGGTCGCGCTGGTCATCGACAAAAATGGCGATCCGTCCAGCTACGACGGTACCCAAGGCATCATATATACCCGTTACGATGTGCCAGCCAATCCGGCCGACTGCGACTCGACGACCTGCTTCAATCCCACCACCTACCTCAATAGTCTGGGAAAACAACTTACCGACACCACTCAGCAGGGCATGGACAACAAGTACGTCGGTGCGTACGTGTTCGCGCCGATGGCCGTCAATGGCGGTGACGTATTCCTGTTTGGTTCCTCGATCACGGGCAATGGCAGCGTCACGGCCAATGGCGCGCCGTCACTGAGCGTGGTCAACCACAGTCCGTATTACCTGGTGTTTCCGGATCAGGCGGTTGTCGATTCGAGTGGTGAAGTGCACGTCATCCCGGCCATCAACGTCGGTTCCGGAAGCAGCGGCCAGGTGCTGGTGTCCGGCGGTGCCAGCCTGGGCCAGGTGCAAAGCGCAGGCATCTCGGTTCACCAGACTCCCAGCAACATCCAGCCCTCGGTGGTCATTACTTCCGATTACGATCCGGCGCTGGGCAAGATCCCCGGCATCATCCTGGACGACGTCAACAATCTGGGCGGTTCGGTCACCGTCACCGACCTGGCCGGATCGTTGCAGCAGATCGGCACCGTCAGCGCCAATTCGCAAGACATCAACGTGCCCAACGGATCGATCACGTTCGATCACATGGACCAACCCTGGCGCTCGGGCCCGGATCCCAAGAGCCTGATGGCCTCGGCCATAGCCCAGAGTTGCCAGGAAAAGCTCATGCAGCCAGCTTGTCTGACCAACAAGTTGTGGATGCATCTGAGCGCCATGGTCAGTTCGCCCGACAATGTCGCGGCCGCCATCGCGCATGCGGTGTACACCACCGGCAATCTGTATCGCTATAATCGCGAGTCCGATTCCGAGTACACGCCGGTCATCCTGTACGGCAGTTGCTACGCGGAGGTGGGTGGCAGCGACAACGACGGGTGCAGCGGTTCCAACTCCGGCGGCTTGTCGTTGGTGCTGCCCAGCGATGATGGCCGCTGGGCACCCAGCATCCCCAGTTTTTCTCTCCACTTCAGCGACACGCTGGGCCTGCAGGCCGACCTTGCCGCGGCCGGCAGCAGCGTCACGACACGGAAGCTCTCGGTCACCGCCAAGTACATCAATATCGACAGTCCGATTTATGTCGGCACGCCGGCCACGTGGACGCTGAAAACCACCGATGCACTGAAGACCTGGATGGACCAGCAGCATGGGACCGTACCTGTCCGCATCCCCGAAGAATTGTGGGATTTCAACACCATCCCCTTCCAGCAAACGCCCCTGCTGGCGGTGATTCCCTCGGCGGCCGACAGCAAGCTCATCCGGGCCACCTACAATCCGTCCAACGGCCAGATCGTGCTGGACAACATCAACGCCAGTGGTGGTGGCACGGCCTATTTCGACGGCAAGATCGTCAGCACCGGCAATGGCAGCATCCATGTCAACAGCGGACTCGGCTCGGTCACCGTGGACAACACCACCGGCCATCCTCTGACGGTGCAGAACATCTACACCGGGCAGGGTGGCCTGGGTTTGGTCACCTTCGTGGACAGGCTCAACACCTGGTCCCAGGGCAAGGCGGCCGGAAAAGCCCGGATCACCTGGTATGTCAGCAAGCAGGGCGAGGCGGCCCGCAAGCTGACCAACTACGATGCCGACACTGATACCTACATCAGCGATGCGGACGACTGGAAAGACGGCTTCAAGGCGGCCTACAGCAGCACCTACAACCCGCTCAAGGGTGAGGAATACACGTGGTCGGCCAGCACCAAGGTGCGACGTTCGGATGGCGCCCGCCACTGGACGTGGGCAGGCAGTGGCGGCGGCACGGTCGGGGCGCATTGGAGCTATGGCCCCACCGGTTATCTGGCTCCGGTCAATGGAACCTACGCCGACGCCGAACTTGTCGCAGGCAATGATTACACCGTGGACGTGTCCGGCAATGTGACTGATTCCTACGAGAAGTGGTTGTGGTACCACGGTTGTGACGACGATGGTCATTGCCACTATGGCACCAATGCCACCTACAAAAGCGGCGATAATGACGACTGGCATTCGCAGTGGGGCTTCATCTATCCCACGGCCGGTACGCTCACGCTGAAGGTCAAGCAGCGCGCCGACCTTCCCATCGGCATCCATTTCACCTCCAGCGACAAGAACCAGGTCGCCATCGATTCCAATGCGGATATCCACCTTTCCGGCGTGATTTCCAACGCCCATGGCCCGACGTACATCAACGCCACCGATGGCGGCAGCATCATCCAGGACGACAAGGATGCGCTGATCTGGACCCATGACCTGGCCATGACCACCCAAGGCGGCGGCAGCATCGGCAGCGCGACGACACCGATCCAGGTGCGGATCGTGCATGACAACAAACCCAGCTACATGCTCGGCAGTGTCGACAGCGGCATCCTCAGTCTGCACGCCGATGGCGGCGACATTGCCGTGGACGTGGACTCGGGCAATGCCGCGCAGCGGTTCAGCGCGGCATCCGTGTCCACCTGGACGTTTGCCGGCCATCATATGTACGGCGACGTGACCATCCACGGTACCGGGTCGTTGCTGGGATTGCCCGACAACGACACGGTTCGCGGCATTGGTTATTTGCTGCATACCGGGTCTGGTTCCTATCCGGTCGTGACTTCCATGGCCGCCGATGTCATTGGCGGCAACATCACGCTCGTCAGCCGGTCGGGCAGCATTGGCAGCATGAATGACCCGTTGACCATCTCGACGAATTCGGCATTTTCGGTGTTCATCACGCCCCTGCCCGACACGGGTGTGCTGCGGGCCAGTGCCAATGGCGACATCGCGCTCGACAACGTGAATGGCGACCTGTGGGTCAAGTCCGTGGCTTCGACCGCCGGCGACGTGCTCCTCAAGGCGCCGCAGGGGGGTATCTACGACGCCGACCAGTTGACGGCCAGCTCCACGCTGTCGGACCAGCAGACCCAGGCCATCTGGGCCAAACTGCACCTGACCGACGGCCATGCCGTCGACAACGTGATCAAATCCACCGAAGCTCTGGTCAAGAGCGATTACACCCGTTACTGGCAATTGCTGGCCGTGGGTACGGTGGATGCACAAGGCGTCTACACGCTCGACAGTACCGCGCTCAAGGGCAAGGCTGTGGATTTGTACTGGCCACTGGCGGCTGCGGCCAATCAGCTCAACCCCAATGATCCGGGCATCAGTGCCGCGCAAAAAGTCAGCCTTGTCCAGGCCTATGTCGGGGGCCTGTACGACAGCATCGTGGCCACCTTCCGCGCGGATGTCGGCGATGACTGGCAAAACCACAGCGCCTTCCTCCATGGCCAGCAGGCCAGCGGCTGGTACAGCATCGATGCTTCGGGGCCGACGGTATCGCGGGTTGATCCGACCACCAACCAGACGGTCCAGGTCAGTCTCTATGACTGGCTGACCAGGGACGCAACATGGACCCCTGACCAGTTGCGTTACGCCTTCAATTTGAATGCCTTTGGCACGCCCAGCGGAACCCCTGTCGGCGCGACCACGCCAAATGTGAGCGGACACGACGTCAAGCTCGTTGCCGGCGCGGGTGGTATCGGCAATGATGCCGCGCCGGTCACCATCAGCTACGAGCAGATCAAGAAGCTGAATGCCGAAAGTGGCGCGGCGGCGGTCAACCCGTTGACGACCGAGCAGGTCAAGGCACTGGGCCTGGCCAACACTCCGGGTGACGTCACCTTGCTGGATGGCTCCGGGAACGATCTCTCGCTTGGTGCTGGCGACCTGGCACAGAACCTGGTGACGATTTCCATCAAACAGACCGCGCCCTTGTTCGTGGACGCGACCGGTGCCGTCAGTGGTTCGGCCAGCGGCACGGTGTATCTGCAATCGGGCGATGATCTCCATCTCGGTGGTCTCAAGTCCGGTGATGACATGCGTCTTGCCTCTTCCGGCAGCATCGATGCTGCCAACGGGAGCACGCGGGACCAGGCCGTGTTGACCACCGACGGCGATCTGGTCATTGATGCGGGCGGCGGCCATATCAGTTTTGGCAATGGCGATGCCAACGACCCCGGCGATGCGCTTCCCATCCAGGTCAACGGAACCCTGCTCAGCGCCTCGTCCGCCGGCGACCTGCTACTGAAGCAGATCCAGGGGGACCTGCGGATCGGAACCGCGTATGCCGGTGGCCTCGCCTCGCTGGCGACGGCCGATGGCAACCTGTTCGGCACCTTGGGCAGCACCAGCGTGGGCGTCAAGGGTCGTGGCATCCGGCTGACGGCGATCGGCGGCGGCATCGGCGGCCAGGCCGGTGGCAGCAGCACCATGAATGCTCCGCTGTACGTGCAGGTGGGCAATGACGGTCTGGACGCCACGGCCGATCAGGCCATCTGGCTGGACTCGCCGAACGCCGTGTTTGCGGTAAACACCGTCCATGGCGGCGGCGACGTGACACTGACTGCGGAAAAGGCCGATCTGAATGCGGACAAGATCGAGTCCGACAACGGTTCGATCACCACATCCGCCGCCACCGACAGCGACATTGGTACCGCCACGGCGGTCACCGACATCTCGCTCACTGCCGCTGGTGCGTTGACAGCGGGAACGGTCGAGAGCACGGGTGGCGACATCGACCTGGATGCCACCACCGGCATGACCTTGCAAAAGATCATTGCCGACACGGGCAATATCGATGCCGCGCTGCTTGGCAGCGGCTCCAGGTTCGAGTTGGGCCAGCAGGGTCTCATGCAGGCGGGTGGAACCCTGGATGTCGACTCCCACGGATCACTGGTCATGGATGCCGGCAGCACGATGCAGGCGGGCGGTACGGCGACGTTGCTGTCTGTCGACGACATGCAGTTGGGTCATGTGATCGGCAATGCGACCAGCGGCACGGCCATTGCGGTGACCTCCTCGGCAGGGCAGATCCTGGGCAATGGCGATTCTGTCAATCTCACCGCCCGCAAAGGCGGCAGTACCTCCATCGAGGCATTGAACGATATTGGCGCGGTGACCCTGCCGCTGGTGGTGGATGTGGATTCGCTCAGTGGCGTCAGCCATGACGGCAACATCTACCTGCATGCCCTCGGCGATATCACCGTCCCGTCCCTGTCCACGCCGCAAGGCGACATGCAGGTCGATGTCGACCATAACTTGGACTACACCAGCCTTGCCGCAGGCGGTGAAGCCGACATCGATGCAGGTTCCATCGTCGGCGACCGGTTGTCCACCGGTACTGATGCTACCGTGCATGCGGATACCGATGCCGACCTCACGCAACTGACCGTTGGTGGCAGTCTCGGCCTTGATGCCGGTGGCAATGCCCATATAGGAACGGGTACCGTCACCTCGCTGAGCAACCTCGTCGCCGGCCAGAATCTGGCGGTGGATACCTTTACCGGTGGCGACGACGTCACTACCGGTTCCAGCGCTGACACCACGTTTGGACATGTCGTGCTCACCAACGGTTCGCTCAAGGCCAATGCCGGCGGCAACCTGTATGTGACGACCCTGGCGCAGGTACAGGCGGGTTCGGCAACCCTGGACGCCACCGACGACATGCAGCTTGAGGAGGTGGATACCGCCACTGACCTTGTGGCTGACGCCGGCGACAACCTGGTGGCAACCACATTGAATGCGGGCGCCAACGGTACGCTGACCTCGGGCGCCGCGATGACGCTGGGCACCACGCTGACCGGTGCCGACCTCAAGGGCACCGCCGGCAGCGATCTGACGGCGGGGACGACCCAGGTCGGCGGCGACGCCGGCCTGCAGGCCGGCGGCAATGCCGACCTGAACCAATTGACGGTAGCTGGCGATTTCGACCTTGCGGCCGGCGGCAACGCCCATGTCGCAAACGGCACCGTCGGCGGCCTGGGCGATTTCAAGACGGGAAAGAACCTCGCCGTGGATACCTTCACGGATGGCGCCGACGTTACCGCCAACTCCGGCAACGACACCACGTTTGACCACATCGTGCTCACCGGCGGTTCGCTCAAGTCCAATGCCGGCGGCAACCTGTACGTGACGACCCTGGCCCAGGTGCAGGCAGGTTCGGCATCACTGGACGCCTTCGGCGACATGCAGCTGGCGGAGGTGGATACCGCCACCGACCTCGCGGCCGACGCGGGCGGCAACCTGGCGGCCACCACGTTGAACGCAGGTGCCGACGGCACGCTGACCTCGGGTGCCGCGATGACGCTGGGCACGACGACAACCGGCGACAATCTCGATGCCGCCGCCGGCACCGACCTGATGGCCACCACGTTGAACGCGGGCGCCAACGGCACGTTGACCTCCGGCGCCACGATGACGCTGGGCACGACGACAACCGGTGACAATCTCGATGCCACCGCCGGCACCGACCTGCTGGCCGACACCACGCACGCCGGTGGCAATGCAGATCT
>CAZMMO010000005.1:19697-25581 GCA_964567365.1 uncultured Rhodanobacteraceae bacterium
CCGCCGGCACCGACCTGCTGGCCGACACCACGCACGCCGGTGGCAATGCAGATCTGAAGGCCGACGACACCATGACGCTCAAAGGCGCTACCGTCACCGGCAACAATCTGGAAATGCTCTCCGGGCAGCACATGGGCTTTGCGGGCATCGATGCGGGCGGCCATGTGTTGGGCCAGAGCCTCCACGGCAGCATCGACGGTGACTCGGTGACGGCGGCGAGTTGGATCCGCTTCATCGCCGCCGGCGACATCCGCATAGGCAACCTGGTGGCGGGTACGGACGTCACGCTCGACGCGGGCAATGACGTGGCCACCACGGAGATCAAGGCCGGCCACGATGTCGACGTCGATGCCGGTGGCGACGTCTCCATGCGGGACACGCAGGCCGGCCACGACGTGGCGGTGGACGCCGGTGGCGCGCTGACATTGCACACGATGGTGGCGGGAAGCGGCATTGACCTGACTGCCAATACCATGAGTTTCGGTTCCGTGAGCGCCCCGGACACCATCACTCTGCTGGCGCGTGGCGGCGACATCACCGGCGCAAGCCTGACCACGCGCGATGCCTATGCCTCCGCGTTTGGCGACATCGAGCTGGACGCCGCCTACATCGGCAACCGCATTAATCTCGCGGCACGCGACATTCGCGCCAACGTCAAGCAGACCACGACGGGCCAGCCGCTGTATTCGCGGCTTACCGGGTATCGCGACGGCGTGGCGCGCTACGTCCAGGTGTATGCCGATGCGCCGGATCAATGGCTGATTGATCGCCTTGCCGCCGTCAATGCCGCCTTGCGCTCGACGGCGCCCAGGGTCGACATCACCGAAGGGCACATCGAGCAGACCATGTCGCTGCGCACGGCTGATGCCAGCGTATGGATGGATCAACAGGATTCGACGCTGGTGCCGGCCGACGTGCAACTGATGCAGCCGACCGAGGATTTCCAGCTCGACCAGGACGGCATCCATTCGTTCGGCGATTCGTTCGTGATCCGCTACGGCTACGGCTACCAGATCCAGACCCCCAATTACGTGGATATTCACCAATGGTTGCAGCCGGATTACGAAGGCGACGCGGCCCTGCGCTTCAATGGCAGGATCCTGACGACCCATACCGGCGGCAAACCGGGCCTGCCGGCCAGTCCGCCGGTTCCGGTTTCGTGGCCCAGCGGCGAGCCGTCGCCGGTGCAAGCGGTTCAGGGGCAACCGCCGGTCAACATCGAGGCGCCGCGATAATGGGCCTCGACGGAGTTCGGCGCACGGTTGTTCGCGTACGCCGTGTGGCGTGGTGCGTGGGCGTCATCGGCATGCTTGCGCTTGCTGGCCATGCCCACGCCGGTCCGCAATCGATGCCGGTGACGCAAAGCAGCGATCTGCATGACACCGTGCAGCGCATGCTGCGGTATTACCAGCAGCAGTTGCGGAAGACACTGCAGGCTCCCGTCAATCCGCTCTCGCAGCCGCAGGCGACGACGGCCGCGCCCACGCATGCGAATGGGCCCTCTGGCAAGGAGTTCGTCCTCACGAAGGTGGTGTTCACGCCGTCCAAACTGCTCGATCCGGCCGCATTGCAGGCGGCGGTAAAACCGTTCATCGGCCGCCGCATCGGTCAGAACGATCTCAAGAAGCTGCTCGCCAGCGTCAATGCTCTGTACATTTCGCGCAAGATCACCACGGCGCGCGCGGTGTTTCCGAGCCAGAACATCGGCGCCGACGGCGTCATTCATGTCAAGTTGGTGGAGGGCAGACTGGGCAAGCTCATCATCCACGGCGCCAGAAACATGCACCGTGATTTCATTCGTCGTCGCGTGCCCCTGAAAGAAGGCGACGTAATCGATCCTGGCCAATTGCGCCGCGAGCTGGTCTACATCAACCGCACCACCGATCTTGATGTGAAGGCACTGCTCGCGCCGGGCAGCGGCTATGGACAGACCAACGTGCTGATGAGCGTGGCCGAACCGAGTTGGCGCGGCATCGACGTGTTCGTCGACAACAACGGCACCGACAGTACCGGACGTCTGGAAGAGGGCGTGGCCGGCCACCTGTACAATCTGTTCGGTCTGGACGACCGCTTGAGCGGCAACATTGTCCACTCCAGCGGCGGCATCGATGGTGCGCTGTCGTATTCGATACCGTTGACGCCCGACAACGACCGGCTTGGCGTGAGCTATGCGCGCAGCCGGATCGACATCATCAACGGCGCTTTTCGCAATTTGCATATCGTGGGCCACAGCAGCGTCGCCTCACTCAGTTATTCGCTTCCCTTCATCGCCAGCCTGCACTGGAAACTTGCCGGTATCGGTTCGTATTCCGTGAGCAAGTCGACAACCAGTGTCAGTGGCAAGCAGATCGCCAACACGCGCAATCGTTCGATCAATCTCGGCATCAATTTGAGCCACGAGTCCGACGGTCAGCGTTGGGGCGTGGTCCAGTTGATCACGCGAGTGCGTTCGGACGAGCCCATGCTGGGCGAGAGCCATTTCGTCCTCGGCGTCGGTCGCGCCTATTTCATGCAGCGGCTGGGCAAGTCGCGCTGGACGTTCGGCAGTGATGCGAGCTGGCAGTTCAGTTCCAACGACAACATGCCGTCGGCCAGCCTGTTTCAGATCGGCGGACTTGGCAGCGTGCGTGGCTACAGGCGCGGCGTGCTGGCGGGGCCGCGCGGATACTACCTGGACGTGGAGATACACCGCTCCTTTGGCGATCATCTCGATATATACGGTTTTGCCGACCACGGCACAGTGTATGCCTTCTACCCGACGGACAAGAACATCACCGGAGCCGGTGTCGGTGGCGTGTACCGCTATCACGACTGGTTGAGCGTTTCGGCCGACGTGGCCAAGCCGCTCAGCACGGTGGAACCCGACCAGAGGGGTGTGCGCGCCGATTTCCGCGTTGCCGTGCACTGGCAGTAGCACGGTGTCGCCGCTATCCTCTGATAGCCTTGTTCTGCCGTAAAACTCTGGTCATGCGCAAAAAGCTGGTCGCCGGAAACTGGAAAATGCACGGCTCGCGCGCAATGGCGCGTGAGCTGGTCGACACCGTGGCGCGCGAGCGCCCGCCGGAGGTCGACGTGGCCGTGTTTCCCCCTTTTCCCTACCTGGCCGGGCTGGCGTCGCGGCATGCCGATGCGGTGGCCGTGGGCGCGCAGGATGTCAGCCGGCATTCCGGGGAAGGCGCCTACACGGGGGAGGTTTCGGCGGCGATGCTGGCCGATATCGGCTGCACCTGGGTGCTGGTGGGCCATTCGGAGCGCCGGCTCTATCACGCCGAGGACAATGCGTGCGTGGCTGCCAAGTTCGCCGCGGTACTGGCGGCCGGGCTGACGCCGCTGCTGTGTGTGGGTGAAACGCTCGGCGAGCGTGAGACCGAACGGACCGAGCGTGTGATCGCCGCCCAGCTGGACGCCGTGTTGGACCTGTGCGGCATTGATGCCTTTGCCCGGGCCGTGGTGGGGTACGAGCCGGTATGGGCCATCGGCACCGGTCGCACCGCTACTCCGGAGCAGGCACAGCAGGTACATGCGTTCATCCGTAGCCATCTGGCGCTGCGTGATGATAAAATCCCGGTGATGACCCGGATCGTTTATGGCGGCAGCGTCAAACCGGCCAACGCGGCCGAGCTGTTCGCGCAGCCGGACGTGGACGGGGGTCTGATCGGCGGCGCTTCGCTGGTGGCGGCCGATTTTCTTGCCATTTGTGCCGCGGCGCGGACCTGACGTGACGCGGCGGATTGATCTATGTTCATTATTTTCAGCGTCTTCTACATACTGATCGCCGCGGCGATGATCGTGCTGATTCTCATGCAGCGCGGCGAGGGCGCCAATGCCGGCGCCAGCTTCGGCGGCGGATCGTCCGGCACGGTGTTCGGCGCGCGGGGGTCGGCCAGCTTCCTGAGCCGGGCCACGAGCGTGCTGGCCGGCCTGTTCTTCCTGCTCAGCCTGGGCATGGCCGTCTACCTGTCGCATACCGGTGCGCCGAAGGCGGTCGGTGACCTGGGCGTGATGTCCGGTGTCGGCACCGGTACCAGCCAGACCACCGGCAAGCAGACCCCGTCGACCACATCCCCGCCGGCCACGGAAGTGCCCAGTACCACCACACAGTCGTCCCAGCCGAAGCAGGAGCCGGCCGGGCAGGCGTCAGCCAACAGCGACATACCCACCGCCACCGTCGCGCCGAAAGCGGCCGGCAAGGCGAAGTCCGGCCAGGGCCAGGAAGCGCCCTCGAAGGACAAAAACTGATTTGCATGTATTGCCCAGGTGGCGGAATTGGTAGACGCACTACCTTGAGGTGGTAGTGGAGACATTCTCCGTGGGGGTTCGAGTCCCCCCTTGGGCACCACATACCAGGCCCTCCGGACCGACCGATTGCACCGTTCCGGATGACCATCGATGCGCTTACGCGCGGAGGTTTGCCACTCGTGCTTGCCGAATACTGGCCCATACTCCTGTTCATCGCCGTAGCCATCGGCATCGGCATCGCGCTGCTGGTCATCGGCCTGGTCCTTGCGCCACGGCGCAAGGATGCGGAAAAGCTCACGCCCTACGAGTGTGGCTTCGAGCCGTTCGAGGACGCCCGCCAGCGCTTCGATGTGCGTTATTACCTCATCGCCATCGTGTTCATCCTGTTCGACCTGGAAGTGGCGTTCCTGTTTCCCTGGTCGGTGGTGTTTGACAAGATCGGCCTGATTGCCTTGATCGAAATGGCGCTGTTCCTGGCGTTGCTGGTGGTCGGGTTCGCCTACATCTGGAAGAAGGGAGCGCTGGAATGGGAGTAATTTCCACCATTGACCGGGTGATGCACAACCCGGAACCGCTCAACCTGGTCGACGACATCCTGCGCCCGTCCGCGGACAACCCGGTCATGCAGCGCGGCTTTGCCACCACCAGCATCGATGCCCTGATGAACTGGGCACGCACCGGTTCGATGTGGCCGATGACCTTCGGCCTGGCCTGTTGCGCCGTGGAAATGATGCACGCCGGCGCCGCGCGCCTGGACCTGGACCGCTACGGCGTCATCTTCCGTCCCAGCCCGCGCCAGAGCGACGTGATGATCGTCGCCGGCACCCTGGTCAACAAGATGGCGCCGGCGTTGCGCAAGGTCTACGACCAGATGCCCGAGCCCAAGTGGGTCATTTCCATGGGCAGTTGCGCCAACGGCGGCGGCTATTACCACTATTCCTACTCCGTGGTGCGCGGTTGCGACCGCATCGTGCCGGTGGACATCTACGTACCGGGTTGCCCGCCGACCGCGGAGGCGCTCATCCACGGCATTCTGCAATTGCAGAAGAAAATCCGCCGCACCCACACCATCGCCCGTTGAGGCCCGGCATGACCGAATCTGCAGACAAAGCCGCGTTGGCCGAGCGTCTCGTCGCGCGTTTCGGCGACACGCTGGCCCGTGTTTCCACTGTGCGCGGCGAAACCACCATCGAGGTGGCGCCCGGCGACCTGTTGGCCGTGTGCACCGCGTTGCGCGACGAACCCGATTTCCGCTTCGCGTCCTTCATCGACGTGTGCGGCGTCGACTACCTGGGCTACGGCCAGGTCGAGTGGGACACCACCGACGTCACGGACACTGGTTTTTCGCGCGGCGTGGAGGGGCAGGCCCAGGGCCGCTTTGCCTGGGAAGAACGCCCGCGCGAGGCGTCCATCCCCAATCGTTTCGCCTCGGTTCTCCACCTGTTGTCCCTGGAACACAACGAGCGCGTGCGCATCCGCGTGTTCTGCCCCGACGACGCGTATCCGATCGTGCCTTCGGTGACGTCGCTGTGGCCCGGTGCCAACTGGTTCGAACGCGAGTCGTTCGACCTGTTCGGCATCATCTACGAAGGCCACCCGGACCTGCGCCGCATCCTCACCGACTACGGTTTCGTCGGCCATCCGT
>CAZMMO010000006.1:0-22913 GCA_964567365.1 uncultured Rhodanobacteraceae bacterium
ACGTGAAAGGCGACACCGCCTTCAACGAATCCTTCGCCACCTTCGTCCAGCGCGAGGGACTGCGCCAGTGGCACGCGGCCAACGGCCTGCCGCCACCCGATCCGGCGCGCGCGCGCCGCCAGCGCGAGTTCACGCAACTGGTATTGGCCACGCGCAGGAAGCTGAAAGCGGTCTACGCCGGTCCGCTGTCCGACGCGGAAAAGCTCCAACGCAAGCACGCCGCCTTTGCCGAACTGCGCCGCCGGTACCGCCACCTGCGCGACACGCAATGGCACGGCCACGGCGACTACGACCACTGGATCTCGACGCCGCTCAACAACGCCAAGCTGCTGCCGTTCGGCCTGTACGACCAGTACGTGGACGCCTTCGCCGCCCTGTTCCGGCAATGCGGCGACAAGTGGCCGGAGTTCTACCGGCGCGTGCGCGCCATCGGCAACGCGGGCACAGCCAGACGCAAAGCCTTCCTGACCGGTACGGCAAAAGCGCCCGCCCACTGATCCAGGTCAAGGCCGGCGCGTCGGTACGCGTGCATGCTGATGGACGTCTTCCACGAACCAGAGTGCACCATGAACGCCACGTCCGACGACATCGGCTACCAGAGCTACCCCTTCGACGCCCGCGCCATCGCGCACCGCTTCCGCCACTCGGCCATCTTCGGCGCACTCGACGCCCTGCAGCCGGGCGAGGCAATGCGCTTCGTCAACGACCACGACCCGCTGCCGCTGCTCGACCAGATCCGCCAGCGCTACGGCGAAAGCATCAACGCGGTCTACCGCCAGCGCGAACCCGGCGCCATCGTCATCGATTTCGTGGTCACCGCCTGACATGGCCCTGGCCGCTTTCTTCGACCAGGTTCCGCCGCTGCGCCTGCGCGACCGCCTGGCGCAACTGCTGGGCGCCAGTGACGACGGCATCATCGAGTACCGCTACACCGACGCGGTGCGCCTGGCCGGCCACTCCTGCCCTACCGTGGCCGGCGCCTGGCTGAGCGTCCGCGCCGGCCTGGCCGCGCTGTATCCCGGCGACGAACTGCCCGAGCGCGGCGGCATCAGCGTGTTCCTGCCCGAAGCCGAGGACGCGGGCGTGACCGGCGTCATCGGCCAGGTCCTGACCCTGGTCACCGGTGCCGCCGCGGCCAACGGCTTCCACGGCCTGGCCGGCGACCATCGGCGCAATGGGTTGCTGCATTACGACGCGCACGAAGTCGACGGCGTACGCCTGCGCCGCAACGACACCGGCGACACGGTGGAAGTGCAGTACAACCCGCGTACGGTGGCCGCCGACCCGCAGCAGATGCCGCTGATGGGGGCGGTGTTGAACGGCCTGGCCGACGCAACGCGGACCCGCCGCTTCGGCGAGCTGTGGCAGGACCGCGTGCGCCGCCTGCTCCTCGACCACGCCGACGACCCCGCCGTGATCCGCGTGCGCCACATCGCAATGTAGGAGCGCACCCGGGCGCGATGGCATCAGCGCTCAACGAGCCTTGCGCTGGTCGCGCCCGGGTGCGCTCCTACAACAACAGCGGGTGTTGGGGCGGGCGATCAGAGGCCGCGTGCCGCCTGTTCCACGGCACGGAAGAGGGCGCGGCCCTTGTTCATGGTTTCTTCCCATTCGGTCGCCGGGTCGGAGTCGTAGACGATGCCGGCGCCAGCCTGCACGTGCAGGCGGCCGCCGTGGATGACGAAAGGATCTGGAAAGCTGCCCCCCTGCAACAGATGCGTTGTTCAACCATACATCATCCCACCGGCAGCACTCGGCAATGTCCCGCCAGTGGAAAGCGAGACGAACTCCGGGATCAACCTCGAAGCCGATTTGGCCAAGGCCGCGTAAGTTTGGGTCAACCTGACCCCCTCAAATCCGAAACGATTGACGAGGCAACGATGTACCTTGGAATGAGCGGAATGTTGGGCGGATGTAGTGTAGGCTGGCTCAAGCCGTAACCATTCAGGTGATCCATGAGATCGGGGTTTCGCCACATCCGCGGATTTCTGCAGGTCGCCGAGCTCGGCAGTTTCACCCGAGCCGCACAGACTTTGCACGTTTCACAGCCGGCATTGACGGTTCAGATCCATCAACTTGAAGACGATCTGGGGATAAGGCTGTTCGATCGTGATCGGCGCAAGGTCCTGTTGACCCCGGCCGGGAAGCGTCTATTGGCCCCTATGCAAAAAGTCCTCGACAACTTTGATGACGTCCGCAGACTGGCACGAGAACTGAGCGATCTCCGTCAAGGCCGTCTGGCCATCGCAGCATTGCCTTCCGTCGCCGCCGCTTGGCTGCCGCAGCGCATCGCCAAATTCCACGAGGTCTATCCCCGCATCGAAGTCCGCGTGGTCGATGTCGTTTCAGATCAGGTGCAAACGCTGGTTGCCGAGGCATCCGTCGACTTGGGCGTGGGTACTTGGACTAATCGAGATCTGGCCATCCATTTCGAAAAATTGTTCGAGGATAGGATGCATGTATTTTTCCCGCCCGGTCACGACCTCCAATCCACGGGCAATCCTAGTCTGGAAGCGGTAACCCGTTATCCGCATATCTCGACGGCCCGTACGACCAGTGTTCGACAGCTGCTTGAACAGGCGCTGCAAAAAGCACAGCTGAGCATCGAAATCACCTGTGAAGTGGATCGTCTGTCCACTGCCATCAATATGGTCAGGGCCGGGGTGGGTATCGCCGTCCTACCGCTGTCAACCCTTGACTCCATCTCCTGCGAGGGTTTGCTGCACTGTCCAATCAAGGGCAACCACCTGAAACGCGAAATAGGTGTCATGACCCCCAAGCATCGGGTGCTATCGCCAGCTGCGGAGATTTTCAGCACAGCACTACAAGACAAGAGCGTAGCGACTCGTGGATTCAACTCCGAAGCGCAACGCGTTTAAGGGGCTGTCGAACGCGCATTGTGAAAGTTCGTAGCCTTACCGCTTTCCCGACTCCCGACTGGGTTGCTTTCGATCTTCTGGACATGTTTATTCGTCCCACCTGGATACGGTACGCCCACATGCAGGTCCGGATGCCGATGAAGCTTCGCAGACTTGCGGCAAATGGGTACTCAAGCCGAGTGTGGAACTCCCGAACTCAATACTGGGTCTCGGTTGGTGGAACCACGCACACAAAGTTTGCCGCATTATCGCTGCTTCCTTGTCCCGTCCATTTTGCGACACGCGGGTATACGCAAATTGGGCGGGTGCGTACTTTCCCTGCCGGCAAGCGCTGCCCCCCGATTACCTTATTCGGAGCGGTCCCCTCCTCCGTCCATCGCACCAAGGCACCGAAGAAACTACGGCTTGGGTCCGAGGGCGGAACCGCCGCCCGGGATGCATCCCGATTGCGCCCGATCGACGCTTCCCGATGAGGATGTGAGGTTTGGGGAGGCCACTGATTCCCATCCGGTAATGGACCGTACCCACCAACACAGTGACCCATGCCAGGCACAAGGAAAAGCCGTACCGTACCGGAAGCTCGCCTACTGCCCATGAAGGCCGCGACACGCTTCACATACTCAATCGTTGAACGAGGCGGAACCACGGGATCAGACCAGCCATGATAGAGAAGCAATTTGCCACCATGGCTGGAAAACCTGCGCAGATCGGGGTCGATGGAATTCACATCGGCAAGCTTCTGGTTCGCGTATTTCACATCGCGACCAAAGTCAAAACTGTGCCAATCCCAAGCGGGATCGTTGAAAACCCAATACTTCCAGAAATCGACCCTCTTCGGCGCATCCAGTCCGGTAAGGTAGGCACTCCATCCAGGGAAAATAGATCCCGACATGGACTCACTCCCAGGCTCAAAACCCGGATAAACCAGCTTTCCATCATGGGAGACCCCTGCATAAATCGCCTTGGCTGTTTCCACCTCTGCGGGTGTGAGGCAGTGCCTCTCGTTGCTGCCGTCACACAACAGTACGGACGGATCGAAATGACAACTCAATGGGTTGGAGATGATTCCGTCCGCAACCCCATCGTCCCCATCGCACGCGTGCAACGCCGCCGCATGCAGCAGTATGAGCTTCGCCGGCGTCAACTGCTGACCCGGTACGCGGTAGTCGACGGCGTATGCCCACAGGAACAGGGCATTGAGGTTCACGCGATCGTTTCCGGGGTCTCCGGCCAGGATGCCGTCATAGTCGTCTGGAAATCTCTGTGCTTCGGAAAGCGCCTGGCCGCCACCTGTCGAACATCCCACGAAATAAGAGTAGTCGGGAAAACGTCCCTTCAGGTCACGCACCACAAGCTTCGCGAATCGGGTCATGACGTGAATCGAGCGATACCCCCAGTCGTCAATACGTTCGGGGTGTCCCATGGCAAATTTCAGATCATCGCCAGTATGACCCGTGTCGGTACCAACGACCGCATATCCATGGCGCAAGGCATTCGCCATCGCAAAATGATAAATCCTGCTGGAATAGCCTCCATTTCCTACACCTTCCAGCCTGCCATTCCAGTCCGACACCGGGATCCACACTTCGATTCCAATATGCGAACCCTGGGCCGGGCTGGCAGTAGCCACCACTCGACAGAATTCAGGCAATTTGATATCGGGTTGATCGGGTACCTTCAGTGAATCGCGTACGCTCGCCGATGCAATCGTGACATGAGGAACCGCGAGATGAGCAAGTCGATCGCAGCTTGTCGAGAACGCGGGGGCAGAAGCAAACAAGAAGCTCAAGGCAACGAAGACGAGAACAACGGGCGCATAAATATCGATCTTTTTCATTGAGGCACCTCCGGGAGCGCCGCTGCCCATTATTGACCGATGAAGGCACAGTACTTCGGGGAGTCAAAACCAAACCTTCTGTAAATTCACTTTGCCTTGGCCTCTTGACGCGCTTTCGGCACCCTGCAGACGAAGTTCTTTGCCTCGTTCGTTGACCCTTTCCCTGTCCAATGTGCCGTTTCGGGATAGGGGCACAACGGTCGGCTCATTGGTGAGGAAGTCGCCTCTCCAGGGAAGGAAACCCTGTGCGCCACCAGTCGACCGGGTGCCCTTCCCGTTTCCACCCAGACCCGCAGGGCTGGCAGGGTGTCAGCTTTGCTTGGTCCTGGACCACCAATGCAGTGACCCATCCCCGGAGCCATGAAAAGTCGGAAAAATCCGTTGACCATCTTCGTGGCTTCTTGCAGGCCATCGTGGGCAGCAAACACGTCGATGACCTGATCGCGATACTCGATTGGATACGTCTGGGCGTTGTAGGGATCACCCCACCCCTGGATCATGATCAGTTTGCCGCCATGCTGCCGGAAAGCACGTAAATCAGGATTGGTCGCGTCGATATCGGCGTGAACCGCCCGGTCTACACGCGTAACGTCATGGTCCCAGTCAAAGCTCTTCCAGTTCCAATCTTTCCCAAACACCATGTTCTTCAGCAGCGGAATGGCGTATTGAGTGGCCAGCGGCCCTTGAATCAGGCTCCAGCCGTATGCGACGGCCAGCCGGCCGACAAACATCGGTGAAGCTTCCGAGCCGAATACAAATCCCGGATAGATTTGCGCCCCCGTGCGCGGATTACGCGGCCCCTGATAGATCAGCTTGACGGTTTCAATCTCTTGCCGGGTCAGGCAGGAATCGCTGCCTCTGTCCTCGCACAGCAATTGCCCAGGGTCGAAATGACAAGCCAACGGGTTTTCCAACAGCCCATCTTCGATACCATCCTCGGCGTCGCACTCTTTCATCACCGCTTTGTTCAGCAGCTGCAACTTTTGGGGGCTCAGCTTCGCGTGATCGGTGGAGGTCTTGAGCCCCCAGAGAAAACTCAGCATGAGATGGCTGTAGTACATGCCCGGCGATCCGGCAACGATGCCGTCGAAGTCATCCGGGTAGAATTGGGCTTCCTCCATGGCCTGCGCTCCGCCAGTGGAACAGCCGGCGAAATAAGAATAGGCAGGGCCCCTTTTGTAGAAGGCGCGCACCATTTCCTTTGCAGGGCCGATCACGACATGGGTAGCCGAGTGGCCCCAGGCTCGTCGCGTCACCGGATCGCGCATCCAGGCGCGCTTTTGCCCGGTGTGCCCGGTATCGTTGGCCGTTACGGCATAACCCTTCGCCAGCATCGAAGCAAGCTGACCGTCATTGACGAATCCGCCAAAACCGCCACTGCCCAAAGCGAGCAAGCGTCCATTCCACCCCTGCTCAGGCAGCCAGAGCTCGAATCCGATGTGCTGGCTCACCACGCCTTTCACTCTGCAAAAGGCGGGTAGCACGATGGCCGGGGTGTGAAATGGCCCTTTGCGAGTGGCCACGAAAGGGCCCGCCGCGACGTCTCGGGCGGAAGAGATCTGCGTATGTGCAAACGGCCGTGAAGCAAGCTGCGTGCATGCACTTGTTTGCGCGTGTCCGGGTAATGCCACGACCAGGAAACAGCACGTGGCAAGGGAAACATGAAATCCTGTTGGCATCCACCATCTTCGCATCTCACGCCGTGCCCGCACGGGCACGGAAGCAGAGGAGAGGACATGTTGCCCAAAATGGGATGCTCCGGTATGTGGAGCACAACACTTCAAGCAGATTACAAGAGAGCGGAAGGCTTGTTTCAGGCTCATCATTTTTGACGTCTCGTCGAGGTGGCTGCCAGGCCAACTCATCATGCGGGATTGACTGACGAAGCATCGGATTTGCACGATGTCCCGCCGTCGTCCAAACCTGTAGGTGTAGGAACCAGCCTTGCAAAAAGCGGATTGTCATCTCTATTTCCGCCCGATCCAACGCAGTGGCAAGCCGGCCATCAGGTTTTTCTCGATGCGCTCAAGACTGACTCCCTTCGTTTCGGGTACCAACCAAATCGTAATGAAGATGAAGATCACGTTGAGCCCGCCATAAAGCCAGAATGTGGCCGCGTTGCCGATGGAGTTGAGCAACGTCAGGAACGTGGCGCCCACGAAGAAGTTCGCAACCCAGTTGGTGAACGTCGAACAGGCAATGCCGAAATCGCGACCACGGATAGGCTGCACCTCCGCACACAGGATCCAGATCAGCGGGCCGGCGGACATCGCAAAGCCCACAATGAAGACCAGCAGCATCGCAACGGTGAAGATCTGTTCACCACGGGTGGCAACCCCCAGGTGCATCATGGTGCCGACGACCCCCAAGCCGGCCGCCATGACAACGAACCCGGTCAACAGAATCGGCTTGCGGCCCCAGCGATCGACCAGGCCGATGGCAATGAACGTCGCCAGTACATTCACCAGGCCCACGACGACTGTGAACCACATCTGCGCATGCGTATGGAATCCCATGGTCTCGAAGATACGAGGCGCGTAGTACATCACCACGTTCATACCGGTCAGCTGCTGCACGATCTGCAACACAATGCCCAGCCCCACCGAACGGCGAAAATTGCCGTTATGCAGGAACATCTGCCAGCCGTGTCGCGGAATACGTAGCTGTTCGGCAATATCCACCTGTTCCTTTCGTGCCTGCTCCACGTCGCCCAGCAGCTTAACCAGAACGCGTACGGCTTTATCGGCGCGCCCACGCATCATCAGCCAACGCGGGCTCTCCGGCAGCGCAAACGCACCGGCAAAGAACAACATACCGGGAATGGCGATGATGCCCAGCATCCAGCGCCAGTCGCCACTGGCGCTGAACGCCAAGTCCGATGCATACGCCAGAACAATGCCGATGGTGATCATCAACTGGTACAGCGACACCATGGCTCCACGGATACGCTCGGGTGCAATTTCCGCCAGGTACATGGGTGCGGTAAAGGACAGAATGCCGATCGAAACACCCAATACCAGGCGGGCAATCTGTAGATGCATGGCCGTCGGAGAAAGAGCGCAGTAAACCGACGACAAGGCAAAAACGAAGGCGCCGATCAAGAGCGATTTCTTGCGCCCGAGCTCCGAAGACAACCATCCCGAGCCCACCGCTCCCGCCGCCGCACCCAGCATCATCCAGCTGACAATGTGTTCGAGGGTGGCGTCGCTGATTGCGAAGTCCTTCTGGATGAACTGCTGCGCTCCGGAGATAACACCGATATCCAGACCGAACATCAGGCCGGCCAAGGCACCCAGAGCGCAGGCGAAGATGGTGGTTGCCTTGAGACGAGGCTGCGGTTGCGACACGGCCGTCAACTCCCTATTTTCAGACAAAAAGCCCATGAAACCGGAGCGTGGGACACCCGCTCCGGCCCGTCACGGGACTTACTTGGCCCAGGGATCCGGACCACTGACCACCTTGCCTTTCGCGTTGAACATGAGCATGGTGTGCTTCGTGGCGTTGTAGATGGGCCATTCGGGCAACCCGTTGCCATTGGGATCGCCGGTCTTGACGAAATTGACCAGGTAACTGCTGGCCAGCCTGCCGACTCCACGATCGCGTTGCGTGGTCGCCTTGCCGTACTTGATCGCCTCCGTGCTAAACCAGTACGGGATGTCCGATGCGTGAGGTGCACCCTTCTTGTACCATCCGCTGCCCTGCTTGGACGAAGCCACATAACCGAAGCGGTAGTAGTACACCGGTACGCCCTGGTTGGTGAGCGTCGTGGCGATGTCGCGCGCACCCACGGTCATGACTCCGTTGCGCCCGCCGATGTCGGAGCTGGTGGAGCCGATCATGACGGGCACCTTGGCAAAGCTGCCGCTCTGGTACGCCTTCCAGGCACCGACATTGATCTGCCCATCCACTACCGGCATGGTGAAGGTCGCCGGTCCTTTGTGCGGCGTGAACAGCGCCATCATATTAAGGCCGCCGTCCACCTGGTCGGCAGACAATGCACGCAGCTTCTTGAGCGCATCGGGGCTGTTGGGGTCGATACCCACCTTTTTCGCGAATGCCACACCGGCCGCTTCGGCCGTAGCGGGCGTAAGATGCATTTTACCGTTGCCGCCAGACCAGATGACGGCCTTCTCGAACAGGCCACGAGACTTCGGCGAGGTCAGCAGCATGTTGACGGACATGCCACCCGCACTTTCCCCGACCACGGTGACATCGTCCGGATCGCCACCGAAGGCGGCAACGTTGTGCTTGACCCACTTCAAGGCCGCAATCTGGTCCATGAAACCGAAATTGATGCGTGGCGCGCCTGCTGCCTTCTTCTTCTTTGCAAGCTGCGGGAATCCGAACACGCCGAAGCGTCCAACGCGGTAGTTGAAGCTGACCACCACAATACCCTTCCTGGCCAGATTTGCCCCCGAATAGGTGGGCGGCGACGAACCGCCGTTCACGAACCCGCCACCGTAGATCCAGACCATCACCGGCAAATGCCCATGTTGGTCACCGGCCGGACGCCACACATTGGCGTACAGGCAATCCTCGGCAGTCTTCACCCCTAGTGGCGCTGCATCGCTGGGGAAGGGGGTTTGCTTGCAATCGTGCCCGTACTTCGTCGCGGAGCGAATCCCTTTCCATGCGGCCGCCGGCTGCGGGGCACGCCAACGTAAGTTTCCGACGGGAGGTGCCGCGTAGGGAATGCCCTTGAACGAAGCCACGCCGTCACCCACACTGCCTTGAAGCGTGCCGGTGGCAATAGTGACCTGTGGCCCCGCCGTTCCCGCGATTGCCGGTCCTGCCGTGGCGATGACCGCCACCGCCAGAGCCGTCCTTGTCAATTTGCCCAAATGTTTCATATCGACCCCACTGGTAGTTAAGCCAACTTTTGGCACGCTGGATGCGCGCCACAATAAACAGCAACGCGCTGCCCTATGCGCAGACGGTTATCCCGCCGACGCATACGACGCCGTTGCGACCGCGTCTTTGCGCTTTTTGAACTCGATCACTCGCAACAATTCCTCCATCGCGATCCGCCCCATCTCCGCATTGGGCCGGGACAACGTAGTCAGCGAAGGCCACGAGTGGCAAGGCATCGGCATATCGTCAAAGCCGCATATCGATACATCATCAGGAACCTTCAACCCGCACGCTGCCGCTGCCCACAAAGCAGCAGTTGCCATATCGTCACTGCCGGAAAGTACGGCCGTCGGGCGCGGTTGCAATGCGAACAGGTAATGCGCACCGGTCACACCGGAATCAAACGAGGACTCGCCCGCTACCACCAATGCCGGGTCAAATAGCAGGCCCGCCTCCTTCAATCCATCCCGGTAGCCTCGCAGGTACCAACTGCTGGCTCTGTGCGAAGTCGGGCCGGCAATGTGGGCAATGCGTCGATGGCCCGATGCCGCCAGGTGGTGCACCATCGCGCATGCAGCGGAACGATCATCCAGGGCCACACCGGTGCATCGATGGTGGGTCTCCGAAAAAATGCTCGCAAACGGTATGTTTTGCGCACGCAACAGATCGACCAGGGGCGCGTGGTTGCACAAGGGTGGCGTCAACACGATGCCATCGGGCCGGGACTGCATGATCAGGACCTTGATGTGCCCCATGCAATCCAGCGTATTCAACGGCAGTTGCAGTTGCCGCACTACCGTGGGACAGCGGCTGGCATAACAGGCCTCCAGCACCCCATCGCGCACTTCCATCACGTAATGCGGCGATGAGCCGTCGTACAGCATGGCGATCAGAAAAGAGCGGCGATCGACAAGTCGATGTGTCGACGTGGGCATGCCGAGCGCGCGCAGTCCCGCCGGGACCTGCTCACGCATTGCATGACCCACGCCGGGCTCATTGTTCAACATCCTGGACACAATCCTTGGGAAACCCCCATCGAATGGGCGCTCTCCTCCATCCCGCACGCACCCATCGACCGTCCCTGGCTGACGCCCGGATTGCCTGCCTGACGCAGCAGGGATCGGACAGGACACCGGCAGCAATGCCCCCTCCTTTCGGTCATCGAATCTTTCGCAAGCCGCTCTCATTGCGACGAGCTTGCATTACGTGAAACATGAATCATTCCCTGCTGGGGCAAATGGACGGACGAATCGCCCACCAGGATCCGGTAACTGGTATCCGCCACCTTCCAGCTATGCGCATCCTCGTCCCACGTAGCGAATGCGTGTGCCGGTACCGTGAAACTCACCTCACGCGTCTGGCCCGGCTTGAGGAACACCTTGTGAAAGCCTTTGAGCTGCTTTGGCGGCTCACCCGCATCGGTTGGATGCCCCACATACAGCTGTGCCACGTCGGCACCCGCACGGTCCCCGGTGTTGGTGAGGTCGACCGTCACCTTGACCGTACCCGAAGGCGTGATTTGCTGCGGCGTCACCTTGAGGTTGCTGAACCGGAACGTCGTGTAGGACAAGCCGTACCCGAAGGGGAACAATGGTTTGATGTGCTGGGCGTCATACCAGCGGTAGCCCACGCCCAGGCCCTCGGAGTACTCCACCTTGCCCTCCGCTCCAGGCCATCTCGCCGTCGTCGACGCCGGCACATCCGCCAGGCGGACAGGGAAAGTCACCGGCAGTTTGCCCGACGGATTCGTATCACCGAACAGGAGAGCCGCCATCGCCTTGCCTCCCTCCTGACCCGGATACCAGGCCTCGATCACGCCCCGAACCTTGTCGAGCCACGGCATGGTCACGGCCGAGCCGGTATGGAGCACCACGACCGTGTTCGGATTGGCCGCGGCCACCGCTGCAATCAGGTGATTCTGGTCCTCCGTCAACCGGATGTTGTCCAGGTCCATCCCCTCGGTCTCGAACTTGCTGGCAAAGACGATCGCCACGTCCGACGACTTGGCCAACTTCACCGCTTGTTCCAGCAGCGCCTTCTTGCGCGGCCAGACATTCCCCGGTGCCGGCATTTTCCAACCCAGTCGCATCCCCGGCTCCAATATCCCGGCCAGCGATGGGCGCAGGGGGGCGCTGTAGTCCACCTCGATGCGGACCGGATGCCCCGCCTTCAACTCGATCGTCCCGGCATTGGTACGTCCGGCGAACATGGCGCGCGTGACGACCGGATGACCGTCCACCAACAACTGTGCGCTCCCGGCACTGGTCAGGGAGAACGTATACCGGCCCGATACCGGCGGATCGAGGGTGCCGGTAAATTTTGCCGACCACTGGTTGGCCTTGAGCCCGGCGCCGGGCGCCTTCATGAACAGGTGGTAGGTCAGCTTGGTCGTGTCACGGGTCGCTACGGGGGAACCCGACTGCGTGGTGTTGTCATACAAGCGCAAGGTCAAGCCGTGGCCCTGCCCGGATTCGGGTGTCAGATACTGTGTCGGAATCGCCGCGGGCAAGCCTTCCGGCACATCACCTTGCGCATAGCGCACGGTCACCTGATCGCCGACACGTTGGACGATACCCGCGTAGGGCGTGACGATTGCCTCGGCGTTCACGCGTGCCGATCCCCCTCCGACGGTCAACGTACTGGCACTGGCATTGGTACCAATCACCGCGATCGAATGCACTTTGTCCGCAGACAACGGCAAGACGTGATCCGCATTCTTCAAAAGCACCGCCCCCGCCGCGGCGACCTTTTCCGCCACCTTGGCATGGGCCGGCGTGGTCACATGGGAATCAACCGTTCCCTTCGGTGTGCGCGTAAACAGATGAAACGCGAACATCTTGGTCAGGATCGGCCGTACCAGAGCATCGATCGTGGCCTCCGACACCTGGCCGGATTGCACGGCCTGCTTGAGCGCCGCGCCGTAATACTTGTCATCGGGCATCTCCACATTCAATCCTGCCTTGGCCGACGCCACCGTGGAGTGGGTACCACCCCAATCGGACACAACGAAACCCTTGTAGTGGAACTGGTCACGCAGGACCTTCGTCAGCAACGAAGGATCGCCACAGGCGTCGACACCGTTGATGTACGAGTACGAGCACATGACCGAGGCTGGATGTGACCGATCGATGACAATCTGGAACGCTGGCAGATACAACTCCTGCAGCGCGCGTTCGGAAACCTTGACGTCGTCCCGCGGTGTATTGCGATAGGTTTCCTGGTTGTAGACGGCCCAATGCTTGACCTCGGCCATCACCCCCTGACTTTGCACGCCGTTGACATAGCCGGCGCCGATGTGGCCGTTGAGGTAAGGATCCTCGCCATAGGTCTCGAAGGCGCGGCCCCAACGCGGATCGCGCACGATATTGATCGTCGGGCCCAGATCGACCTTGGCCCCCTTGCCCCACTGTTCGGCACCCACCACGGCGCCATACTGCTTGGCCAGATCCGTGTCCCAGGTTGCCGCGAGTGCGACGGGCGCGGGCAATTGCGTCACCCCGGTAAATCCGTCACCGGCACCGCCCGGGCCATCCTGCAAGGTCAACGATGGGATGCACAGCGATGGAATCGCGGATATTTCCCCTGCATAACCGTTCCCGCCGAATCCGCCAGCGCCATGCAGCTCCTGGAGCTTCTGATCCAGCGTCATCTTCCCTAACAGCATGTCGACCCGGTCGGCAATCGGTGCCTTCGACGTGACCCATGGGCACTGGCTGGCCGTCGTCTTGGGGCTCGGGTTCGCCGCCCCTGCCCCGTCGCGACCCGTGGCAGAGGAGGACGGCGCGCATGCCGTCAATGCGGCCGCAGTCAATCCCATACCCAGTAACATATATGAAAGTTTGGATCCCATTGCTGTTATCTCCAAAATATATCGCTGTCAACACCAATGAGCGCCATTCTCAACAGCACCCATTGTTGTCTCACGATTCAAAATCGTCGAATTATGCCTTGTGGTGAAGATCTTTTATGACATGGAACAGGCTCCAATGCCTGGTCTTCAATGCACGCAGAAGAAACATGTACCCGGGGGCACCCTTCCACGTCATGGTGTGCGTGTTCACGCCAATCACTTGCCGCAACAAGCCTCCATTACGATCTTCGGCTTGTGGCCATCGTGGCAATCCATCCCCATTGGGGTCACCTGTCTTAATAAAATTGGCGAAATATCCGCTCATGATCGACGATATATCGCGGTCCTTTTGCGTCCAGGCATACACATAGTTCGTTGACAAATTACCAAGGGCATACTCTATCTCACCTGCGTGCAAGGCACCTGTGCCAGGATCTGCACCACCATCCGTTTTTCTCGGACGTGGCCGGGTAAAATAGTAATAATAAACCGGCGCACGGCCCGTTTTGCGGTGCAGATGCACCCAAAGCCAGGTCGGGAGCGCGGTGAATTCGGCACTCGCCAGCCTAGTACCCGACTTTTTTACCTGTTCGATGGTCGTCGCCGGGAAGAATTTTTCCGCTTCCTTGGCCAGGGATCCGAATTGGGCGGACAAGACTTTTTTGTAATTGGCGACCGTGGGATCTGCACCTTGCAGCAAGGCCATATAGCTCATTTCTTCCGAATTCGTTCCGGCCAGTAACGGCACGTGTGCTTGCTTGCCAGCCCTGAAGATGGCAGCGGGCGACTCGGGCAGGAAATACCCGTCGACCGTGGGCCCGAAAGCCAGCATGGAGTGCAGGCCCTTCACATCCTTCCCATCACATGTATCCAACAATGCGCGCGCCGGCATGGCACGTAATTTCGCCAACGTCTGTTTGCCCGTTTTTGCCTTGCACTGGAGGCCCAATTGTTCGGCCCCACTCAGGGAGCGCGGCGCCCCTTGTGCCATCGACGCCCCACTTTCTCCGATTGCACCCGCGATCAAGCCTCGGGACAAAGGGGATGCCATGAGCGTCGACACGGAAAATGCCCCCGCCGACTCCCCGCCGATGGTGATCTTGTTCGGGTCTCCTCCAAAGGCCGCGATATTGCGCCTCACCCATTCAAGCGCGGCAGCCTGGTCCAGTGAGCCATAATTTCCGGTGGTGTGATGCTTCGACGCTTTTGCAAGCGATGGCAGGGCAAGGTATCCGAATACCCCCAATCGGTAATTGACCGTTACGGTAACGATGCCATGACGAGCCAGGCTCGCACCGTCGTAACGCGGTTCAGAACCGTCTCCACCGACAAAGCCGCCGCCATAGAAGTACACCAGCACGGGAAGTCTCTTTCCCGGATGCAGATCGGGACTCCACACGTTCAGGTACAAGCAGTCCTCGCTCATACCATTCGAGCGGAACACCATGTCCGTAAATACCGGGAGCTGCATGCAGCGCGCCCCAAAATGCTTTGCCGGTCGCACCCCGGACCAACCCTCAACGGGCTGTGGTGAGCGCCAGCGCAGAGCACCTGTTGGAGGCCGGGCATAGGGTACGCCCTTGAATTCGTAAGTCTCTTGCCGCTGGTCATAGACTCCTGCCAGCTTCCCCGCGGAAACCGTGACTACGGGATCCGAATCTGGAGATCCGGCCGCAACGGCTACGCCGACCACCGAGATGCACATTGCTCCGGCAAGAACAACCACTGCTTTTTTCAATACCTGCATTATCACAACCTCTGTTGCCAAGGGCCCAGGAACAGGAGGGGAAGCTCCGTACACGCCGTTGCCATCCGATGACGGCTGATGTCGCTTCGCCGGCGCTCAAAAGCTTCCGGATGTACGGAGCATCCATCGTTGTCCCCAATCGCCCTTGCTTCCATCCACCGGCGACCAACGGAACATCGTCCAGGATATTCACTGCAATGTCCGCGGTTACCGCTATCCATCACGGCATCAAAAAGCACGATAGGTAAATCTCAATGAAATGGTTCGCCCGAACACGTTTGCGCGACTGGCATCAAACGCGGCACCACCCGCCGTGAGTACTGTCGGCGGATCCCGATCGAACAGATTGCTTACATGCAACGACACATTCGAGCCGGCAAGCCACTCTGGCGCGGAGAGTCCTCCAAGATAAAGCGTGGCGTTGAGACCAAATGTCGTCCACGATGGGACATCACTTTCAGGCAAGCCGGAAAGCGGATTGTCATTTCTGTAGACACCGACGTAGTTGCCGAACAGGGTTGCACTGACCGGCCCCTTCATCCATCCCAGAGACACCCTTCCACGCCAAGGCACGAGGCCGCCATTGACCATGCTTCCAAGTATGGAAGAACCCGGCTCGCCAGGGATCAACCCCAGCTTCTGCGAAATCACCTTGGTTGCGCTGAGATTGAACATCCACGTGTTGCTACCGGCCACAAGCATGTAGTTCCCGTTGAAATCAACTCCATCTTGCGTCATGGATCCGACATTCGCATTCCGTCCATCCACCCACACATCGACTTGGCACAACTGAGCCGGCGTGACAGCGCCATATATGCCAACCGCATCAACATAGGGCAGTAATGCCGGATCATAGTCCGGATTTGTCGCACTGCAGGTACTTGGGTTATGTACCGGATGTACGAATGGGCGGAACTGTTCCAGACCACTGGGGCTGAGAAGCGCCGCTGGATATGAATTTACTGCAAAAATGAGATTCTCGAATCTTATGTGGTGATACGTAGCCCCAACGAGCAAGTGTGGTATTGCATGAGGCGTGACCGTAGCACCCAGCGACCAGGTACGCGCCGTTTCAGGCTTCAGGCCCTCCCGGTTGCCAAACACGAAGGCTGTATTGACCAACCCCGGAGTCGATCCCGAGATACTGGGATCGCCCGTCAGGTTGGGGAACCCTCCCGCATAGCCTTTGTAGGAAAATACAAATGGATTCGACTGCGCAAGATTAGGAGCGACAAAAGACTTTCCCCATGAACCCTGAATGCTGACATCCCGGCTCAGCCCCCAGCTGAAAGAGATTTTTGGGTTCGCCGTACTGCCAATGCCGCTGTAGTGGTCATAGCGTTCGGCCACATCGAAAACGAGTGACCGTACAAGCGGAATATCCTGTTCCTTGGAGACAATCGGAACATACAATTCAACGAATGCGGAGTGCGTATTACGCTCACTACGATCAATATTGTCGTAGGCAAATTCATTGGGTTGCGTACGCGGAGGACACGGAAGCGGAGCGGAGCAGCCAATACCTTCAAAGCCGACAGGCGGCAGCGCCGAGCTTTCCACGATTCCAAACGCCGGCTCGTTGGTACGGCTGGCGCCATTGGTTATAAGCTGGGTCGAACGCATGTATTCGGCGCCGATTGCCGCCTTCAGTGGCCCAGCCGGAAGATCAAACAAGGTGCCGTTGAACTTTACGACATCGTCCTGGAACGTCATGTCGCTCATCTGGACATTTCTCCCAACAATCATCCCCAATTGTTCGGGAGTCAGCTTCGATGTGCTCAGCGGATTGATCTTTCCGGTATATACAGCATATTGAAGGGCTCCAACACCAAGGAGTTCTGACTGGCATTCACCACACGCATGGTCCTCGCCATAGGTCATCGAGATGTCCATGCGCCAATCACCTCCCAGCTTGGCATGGACTCCCAGGATGCTGGTCCAATTCAAATCGGTATTGGATGTGGTGAAGGAGGGAAGGCCAAGAGCGGAGGGTGACAGGTCGACCGTCATGGGCCCACCTGCCGAGCCCGGTGGTGCTATGTAATAGGGGCTTCCCGGATTCACGGTCACAACAGGCACGCTGCTGTAATAGGAATTCTGCACGCTCAACGTGTCACGGTGCGTCCAGAATCCCGAGAAGTCGACGCTCAGATTTTCGGTAATATCCTGGTTGTAGAAGATGTCAAATCGATGAGTATTTTCCCGCCCCAGAAAATCGGTGGTTCCGGCACGATCCACCATGCTCGGTTGCGCCGACGTATCAGCATATGATGTGGCGGTTTTGTTTAGAGGCAGGGCGCGGTACAGATAGGTTCCGCTTACACAGGCACCCGCTACATAGGTGTCGCACCATGCGATATTGCTCGTCGCACCCGGAGTGGCGATGGGCCCCGATCCGCCCCCCGGACTCCCGGCTTGCCCAGGCTGCCCCGGCCCGACACCTCCATTGATCGCGCCCGTCGTGATAGCACTACCACGGATTATATTGTTGACGCCGCCAAATCGGGTCAAGTCGTCCAGAAGATAGGGGCTGGCGCTCCTGAGCATGGCGTCACGATGGCTGTAATCGACAGTCACCATGAAGTTGCCTTGGCCAAGAGACCCCAGGCTGGACCACGTATGACCCAGAATTGCACTGATGCCTCGTGAATTGTGGCCATTGGACCAGGTCGCACGAGGAGTCACCTCCAGCCCATCGAAGTCCTTGCGAATCTGGAGATTCACCACACCCGCTATGGCGTCGGACCCGTAGACGGCAGAGCCCCCTCCGGTCAAGACCTCCACACCCCGCAGCGCTGCCACGGGAACTTGGTTGATGTCCACAAACTGACTCGAGGCGCCCGTGGGTGTAACCCGGTGACCGTCGATGAGCACCAAAGTGGCGTGTGGCCCCAGGCCGCGCAGGTTGACGGTAGTGCCCTGCGTGGCGTTGCCGCCACCGTTCGCACTGCCATAACCGGCGGTGCCGCCCTGACGCATGTTGTCAAGACCGGCAGGAGAGATATCGGATACCTGCGGAAGCGTATGCAGTACATCGTTGACACTGAGCCCCCCTGTTTTTCTGATGTCATCCAGGTCAAGCTTCGTTGTTTCCACGCCAACAGGCGCAATACCTGCGATATTGCTTCCCACGGAGCTGACAACGGTGACCGCTTTCAGGTTCACCGTCTTGTCGGTTTCGGCTTGATCCTCACTCTGCGCCTTGTCCTTGGTTTCATCCGCAGCACGGGCCTGTTGTGACACCGAGCCGGTCATGGCCGACGTACTGGAGAAGCCCGATGAATTTGCATTATCTGGCGCTACTCCAGCCGCCGCCGCCGTGGTGCCACCCATCATCACTGCCGCCAGAATGCTGGCGGACAATACATGCATTCTATTATTCAATTTTAAATTCCCCAAATCGGTTGTTGAATATCAGCGTTAATCACCGGGCCGCAAAGCAATTGGACGTACCTTACGCTTGCGCATGGTTGATGCGGATCATCGCTTCAGCTCGGTGGGTGCACCCGTGTCCCGATCAACTCTGACTATCGACTATCCTGGCGGTGCAGTCCAATTTTTTTTCTCTATTCCATGTTTACGTTTATTTATAAGTAAATCCGTGCCTAGATATCCGGCCTTGCCGCTCACCCAGAGAGGTTTGATTGTTCCCAACACCCGGATCATTGAATGAACAGAATGAACCCATGATCCGCTCCCAGCGGGCTGGGGGGGTATGCCACGCAGATGGATGCCGGCTTCGCACGTCGCGGCAGGTCGACCGTCACGCTTCTGGTCGAGACGAACCAGACCGTGTCATCGAAAGAAACCGCGCCGGATCACGGGCACCGGATTAGAAGGCATGGCCGCGGACGCCACCACCACTCACACCCCGACCCCGAAGGAGGAAGGCGGGGAGCACGGCTCATAAATGCAACAGGCCCGCAAGGATCACTCGCAGTACTTCGGCTTGAAGGCGCGGGCTGGCATGGATGAAAAGGCCGGGACCTGGGACGTTCCCAAGACAGATCTATCAAGGCTACCGCTAGAACGGGAAGAGGCCAAAGCCAGCCGCAGCGAACGTCATGACAACGGAAATGGTGAACAAGTATGGGATGGTGAACCGCTGATGTGCGCCCAAGTCCAATTCGCACAGCCCCACGAGAAGAAACGTGGACGGTGTCAATGGGCTGACCGGAAACCCCACGGTCATTTGGCCAAGTGCGGCAGCATGTGCAACTTCCACGGCAGACCCGCCGTGCGCTTGAACTACTTGCCCAAGTACTGGCATAACGCCAAAGTAAAACGAATCCGGATCGAACAAGAGGCTCAGGGGCATGGATAGCAACCCCAAGGAAAAAGGCAAATGGGCAGCTGCAGATGTCGGCACATGATCGGCAATGAATACCGCCATGGCTTTCAGCATCCCGGTGCCACCCATGATTCCGGTGAAAACTCCAGCCGCGAACAAGATACTGGCCATGAGAAGCGCAGCCTTCGCATGTGCATCAATACGTTTGCTCTGTTGCAGCGCATTGGGATAATTGATGACAAGTGCAACGACAGTTCCAATCATGAAGCATGCCACCGGCGCCGCAATGCCGGAAATCATTGTGCCTATGACAACAACTACCAGAGCTGCATTTATCCAGAACAACTTCGGGCGACGCAAATCGTCCAATTCCGCAGAATCGTGTGGAGCTACCACCGCATTCATCCCGGACGGCATACTCGACGCCGTTGCAGTTGTACTGGCTTGCGTCGCGATACGGCGTTGTGCCTTGCGCCCCAGCCACCACGAGAACAATAGAACCAATGCAAACCCGATCACTTGAACGGGGATCATGGGCAAATACAAATCCATGACCGGCATGTCCAGCGCCGCTGCGGCACGCAATACCGGGCCACCCCACGGCAACATGTTGGCCACTCCCGCCGCCATTGCGACAACGCACGCCAGCACGCGCTTGTCGATATGCATCCGCTCATACAAGGGAAGCATGGCCGGTATGGTCACCATAAAAGTGACAGCGCCAGAACCATCAAGATGCACGATTCCCGCCAGGAGCGCCGTGCCAACCACGACACGAACGGGGCTGTTGCCAGCCATCCTCAGGATGCCGTTGATGACCGGATCCAAGGTGCCTGCATCCGTCAAGATGCCAAAAAAGAGAATCGCAAACACAAACATTCCGGCCACAGGGGCAATGTTTTTGATACCGGCCACCATGAAGCTACCCGTTTCCAGCCCAAACCCTGCGACCAACGCTGCGGCTATCGGAATGATGGTAAGCGCGACCAATGCGCACATTCGGTTTGTCATGATGCTGGCCAGCAACACCAGTATCGTCACCAACCCCAACAAAGCCAGCATGTAGGTCTCCCCGTTCCAAAGCCTCAGCTATCCGATTAGCACAAATTTCGAACCGCAAATATTACGCGTTAAAATTCTGTTCTTTTTCTTCGTTAACGATCGACTGATTACCGTACGTCAACCCCATATGAAATGATTATTTCTTCCCACCGGCGTCACCACTACTATTTATTTACATATGAGTATATATGCTACCAACAGACTGATCAGGACAACTTCAACCCTTACAGCAAGTGATCAAGATCGCCCTCAATCCTCAGGGTCATGCTGCGAGAGATCACACCTGGATATCCAGATCCATCAATACGCTCCCCAGAGTTTTTCCATGCGCATCCAGCGCCAATGATCTGGTCACCCCACCACGCAATGCGCCCGTCACCACAAAATTCAAGGCGCCTACGCACGGAAGCTCGTAGCGCCTTACTTGTAGCGCCTCCTCGCTCCTACCCGCGTGGAACACCTGACTCAAACAGGACTGGACCCGCTCCGCATCCAAGACTGCGCACAACTTCGCATAGTCATCCTTGCGGTAAGCAATAACCGAGATATTGGATACATTACCCTTGTCACCCGTGCGCGAGTGCGCCAGTTGCCTCAACTTCACTTCGACACCTCGATCCACATATGTGATTGGACTCGATCGGCGGGCCACAGCATGGAGGCTACAGCCATCGACTGATGCGTTGCCTTGGTCACACCACCACCTCCCGCGGGCCCGTTGGTATATAGCGCCTCGACCTCACGCCCCACGTTCGCCGCATCCCTCAAATTCTGACACCTGGCAACCACACGCAGCCGGACTTCAGGCGGCTCGGTCGCCATATCATCAAACCGGTTGCCATACAGAGCATTCACGCCTATCAAGTCCGCCCGGACTTCATCCACCTTGACGCCGGCAATTTTTAGGCGCTCAAGAACGACCTCGCGCGCCAGGCAAGCCCTGGCGAGAGCACCGGGGCCACCATATGAAATCTGGCCTTCACCCACATACCCATCCAGATAGCTGACGCTGACCTTGAGGCTATCTGGCTTGATTCGCCCATCAGCACCCGAAGCAGCAACGCGGTCCGGCCCCACCTCCTCGAAGCTGACGCGGGAAAAATCGGCGACCACATCCGGCGTCAGATAGCGGGCAGGGTCGTGTATCTCGTAAAGCAGCTGCTCCGTACAGGTTTGTGATGTGACACAACCGCCGGAGCCCGCCACCTTGGTAATGATGATTTCTCCACCCTCCGAAACTTCAGCAATGGGAAATCCAAGATGTGCCAAGCCGTCAACATCCTTGAACCCAGGATCCGCAAAGTATCCACCAGTCACCTGCCCCGCACATTCAAGCAGATGGCCTACCAAGGTCGCTCGTCCCAGCGCCGTCCAGTCCGACCAATCCAGCCCGAATTCAAAGATCTGGGGCGCAAGAAAAAGAGCCGGATCGGCCACCCGGCCGGTGATGACCACGTCGGCATCATCTTGTAAGGCACGAACGATGCCACTGGCACCCAAATAGGCATTGGCAGAAACAATCCGATCTCCAAGGCCAAACGGCGTAATCGCATTGTCCATCAACACCGTATCCACTTGACGCACTTGCTCAAGCACGTCGTCGCCGGTGACTGCCGCCACCTTCAATCCGTGCATGTCGAGATTCGAAGCTATCCGGCATACAAGACGTGCAGCTTCCCGGGGATTCGCCGCTCCCATATTGCTGATGATGCGAAACCGCCTATTGCCTTTTGCATCACGCAAAAGGGGTAAGATCCGTTGCATCCGCTCTTCCAACAAAGGATCAAAGCCGCGTCGCGGATAATGCAGAAGTTCCATCTGCGCAAGCGCAATTGTGCGCTCGGCAAGACATTCAAAAATCAGGTAATCGAGATTGCCATATTCAGCAATCTCGACCGCCGGCTCGATTCGATCACCAGAATAACCAGCTCCAGAGCCCAGTCGAACATGACGCATGACGGTGGTCACAATTCATGCACTCCAAATACAATCAAACATCCCTGCTGTCATAACTCATACAACGCGGGCGTTACAGCAGGATGGATGCGACACAGCAGATCCATATCATCCGCCACGGGGATATCCTGCGATACTACGGATTTTTCACTCAGATGAGAAATTAAAATTCTTGAACAAGCAATTTGAATAAATTATGGAAACAGGTTCCGGGGCCACCATGGAACCTATGCAGGTAAACCCACGCTATCGTCATCGACTTCGTGGTCGCCGCCTGACATAGCCTTGGCCGCCTCTTCGGCCAGGTTCCACCGCTGCGCCCGCGCGACCGCCTCGCGCAACTGCTGGGCGCCGGCGACGACGACATCACCGAGTACCGCTACACCGACGGCGTACGCCTGCGCCGCAACGACACCGGCGACACGGTGGAAGTGCAGTAC
>CAZMMO010000007.1:0-7948 GCA_964567365.1 uncultured Rhodanobacteraceae bacterium
CCCGTTCTTTGTAGGAGCGCACCCGGGCGCGACAGGCGCAAGGCCCACGGGACGCTGATGCCGTCGCGCCCAGGTGCGCTCCTACAAAAAAACAGGAAAGCGGCGGGCGCCTGGAAATATCGGGGTTTTCGAGGCATCCCGGAAGATTCAGCCCGGCGGCTGGCAGGAATCGCGTACGACCAGGTGCGGCCGCACGCTGGCGGTTTGCAGCATGGCGCGGCCCTCGGGCTGAAGCAACATGGCGGCGGCTGTACGACCGGTGTCACGCGTATTGCGACGCACCGACGTCAGCGTCGGCCACAGCCGCGAGGCCAGCGAACTGTCGTCATACCCGATCACCGACAGCTCGCGCGGCACGTTGATGCCGGCGCGCATGGCCACCTTGTAGACGCCGGCGGCCATTTCGTCGTTGCCGGTGAAAATGGCGCTGGGACGCTGCTGCTCGCCCAGCAACAGTTTCTCGGCCGCCGCCACGCCCGACTCGAAGGTATAGCCGGCTTCGATGATGCGCTCCGGCGGCGTCTCGACGCCACGATCGCGCAGCGCGTCGACGAAGCCCGCCGTGCGCTCGTGGGTCGACTGGTATGCCGACGGGCCGGTGACCAGCGCGATGTCGCGGTGGCCCAGCGAAAGCAGGTATTCCGCGGCCTCGGCCGCACCCACGCGGTCGTGGGTGACCACCATCTGCGAGCTCTCGCCCATCGCCAGCGGGACGATGCGGGTGTAGCGGCAGTTGATCTCCTTCAACATGTCGACCAGCGCCTGCTCCTCGGAAGCACGCGGCACCAGGATCACTCCGTGCAGTTTCTGCAGCTGCGCGAACCGACGCACACCCTCGATGTAACCGGGACTGCGGGTATCGCAGGGGTGCACCACCAGTTCGAAACTGGAACCGCGCAACGCGTCCAGCGCGCCGTACTGCATGTCCACCACGTATTGCGCAGTGGGATTGTCGTAGACCATGCCGATCAGGAACGAGCGCCGAAATGCCAGCCCGCGCGCCAGCGGGTCCGGTACATAGCCCACCTCGCGCATCAGGGCCTGGACTCTTTCGCGGGTCTCCTGGCGCACCAGCGGCGAATTGTTGATGATCCGCGACACTGTTTTCTTGGAAACGCCGGACAAACGCGCGATGTCGTTGATCGTCGCCGGCCTGGTGAGTTTGGCCATGACGGGCTTGCCGGTGTCGCTGTCGCTGGTGTCGGTTTTCTTGCTCAAGAAGGTTTCTCCAACCCGTTTCCTGCCGACATTCTACTGGCCCGCGTTCAATCGAGCGCGCGACAGCGAAACCTCTTGAAAATCACGACGCCATCACCCGCCGTGCGAATCGCCGGCCGGCCTCGTCGCGATGGTAGCCGGAAACCTCCATCCATACCGCCGTGGCAGACCTCATGGGCATGGCGGCTCCACGCCGTGGGAACTCATGTCGCATCTCGATATCAGCGATGCATCAACGCCGGCAGCCACAACGACAGCCACGGAAAGAAGGTCACCACCAGCAAACCGGCCACGGCCGCCAGCCAGAACGGCCAGATCGTCCTGATGGACTCGCCGATGCTGATCTTGCCGATGGCCGTGCCGATGAACAGCACCGAGCCGACCGGCGGCGTCACCAGGCCGATGCCGCCGCTGATCACCAGCACCATGGCGAACTGGACCGGATCGATGCCGTAGGCCTTGGCCACCGGCAGGAAAATCGGCGTGCAGATCAGGATCAACGGCGCCAGGTCCATGAACGTGCCCAGTACCAGCAGCAACGCCACGATCACCAGCAACACCGTCGCCTGGCTGTGCGCGACCAGGCCCAGGAAATGCACCATCGCGGCGGGCACCTGCAGGTAGGCCAGCAGCCAGCCGAAGACCGCCGCCGTGGCAATCACGAACAGGATCACGCCGGTACCCCGCGCCGCCTGCAGCACGGTATCCACGAAGCCGCGCCAGCTGAACTGGCGATACAGCACGATGGTCACGAACAGCGAATAGATCACGGCAATGGCCGCCGACTCGACCGCGGTGAAGATGCCCGCACGAATGCCGACCAGGATGAATGCCACCAGGCCCAGGCCCGGCAGCGACGACACCAGCAGCCGCAGCACCTTGCGCAACCCCGGAAAGGGCTCCACGCCGTAGCCGCGGCGGCGCGCCACGAAATACCCCGTCACCATCATGATGAGCGTCATCAGCAGTGCCGGCAGGATGCCGGCGGCAAACAGGTCGCTGATGGAGATGCTGCCGCCGGCCGCCGCCGAAAACAGGATCAGGTTGTGCGACGGCGGCACCACCAGGGCGACCAGCGCCGCGGTGATGCTGACATTGACGGCAAAGTCGCTGTCATAGCCGCGCTTGACCATCTGCGGAATCATCGTGCCGCCGATCGCCGACACGTCGGCGATGGCCGAACCGGAAACGCCGCCGAAGAACAGGCAGGACAGGATCGAGACCTGGCCCAGACCGCCACGCATGCGACCGACCAGCGATGACGCCAGCGCAATCAGGCGTTCGGAGATGCCGCCGCGCATCATGATCTCGCCGGCAAAAATGAACAGCGGAATGGCGACCAGCGCCGACGATCCGGTACCGGCGGCAACCTCCTGCACCAGCACGATCACCGGCAGATGCAGGTACCACAAGGTGGCCAGGGCGGCGGCCGCCAGCGAATAGGCCACCGGGACGCCGATCACCAGCAGGACACCGAAGACGACGAAAAGAATCGTGATGCCCATGACTCAACGCTCCCCTTCCGCAACCGCCGGCCACACGGCCAGCACGAGCCGATTCAGCGCAAACACCACCATCAACGCACCCCCGATGCTCAAGGGCAGGTAATTCACGCTTTGCGGAAGATCCGCACCGGCCGTCTTGATGTCCACGCTGTCCATCCACAGTATCCAGCCCCACCAGGCCAGCACCGCGCCCATGGTCGCGACGATGGCCTCCACCACCACCTGCAGCGCCCGCGCGCTCCTGGGACCAAGCTGGCCGGCCAGCAGGAAGAACCCGAAGTGGCGGTTGCCGTGCACGGCCGCGGCGGCGCCCATGCTCATGGCGACGCTCAGCAGCAGCATCGTCACCGGCTCGGTCCATCCCGGCGAGTCGTTGATGACGTAACGGGCAAACACCTGCCATCCCTGTACGGCCACCAGGGCGAGCATGGCCAGGGCGGCAATGTGGCGTGCCACGCTGGCCAGTACCTGCAGCCAGCGCTGCAGGCCGGTCGTGATCGTGCGGTCGTCGGTTGCGGACATCGGTGCCAGGCCCCCTCAGGCAAAATCGCGGATGCGACGATACAGTTCGGCAATATCCGGCTGCTTGAGGTACTCCTGCAGCAGCGGATCAGCCGCCTTGCGAAACGCGGGCATGTCCACCGCATTCGCTTTCACGCCGTGCGCCAGCACGGTTTGCAACGCCTTTTTCGCGTTGGCATCCCACAGCTTGCGCATGACCGTGACCGAGCGGCGGCCCAGGTCCACCAGCAGGTCGCGGTCGTCCGGCTTGAGCGCTTCCAGATTGCGGCGCGACGCCAGCAGGACGTCCGGCGCGTAGGAATGCGCGGTTTCCGACCAGTAGTGCGCCGCCTCGTAATGCCGGCTCGACTGGAAACTCATGATGTTGTTCTCGGCGCCATCGATCATGTGCGTCTCCAGGGCCGAGAACGTTTCGCCCAGCGACATCGGCGTGGGGTTGGCGTCGAACAGGCGGATCAGTTTCAGGAAGATGTCCGAGCGTGCCACCCGCAGCTTCATGCCATGCAGATCCTTCGGCTCGACGATCGGATGCTTGGTGTTGTAGATGTTGCGCGTGCCCGAGTCGTAGATGGCCAGGCCGACCAGGCCGCGGCTCTCGAAACCGCGCAACACGGCGTCGGCAACGCCGCCGTCCAGCGCACGACGCATGTGCGCCACCGAATCGAACACGTAAGGCAGGCACAGGACCCGGGTCAGCGGATAGGCATTGTTCAAGGCGCCCGAATACACGCGGGTGATGTCGATGACGCCGAAGCGCGCCATGTCGATATTGTCCGATTCGCGACCGAGCTGGCCCGAGTGGTACATGCGCAGGCGCAGCCGGCCCTGGGTCTGCCGTTCCAGCTCCTTGCCGATCCATTCGACCGCGAGCACGGTCGGGTAGTCGGCAACATGCACATCCGAGGCCGTCAGCACGCGGCTGCCGCTCGCCGCGGACGAACCGGCCGCCGGCACCCCACGCGAGCAGGCACCCAGGGCCGCGGCGGCCAGCGTGCCCAGACCGGCTGTCAGGAAACCTCGACGAGTAATCATTTTCCCCTCCCGTGCATCACGTAAGTCGCACCGGCAGGCCGCTCCGACGACCCGACAGCTAGCTTGCCCCGCAGGGTACGGCCCTGCAGGCGATCCTGGCCTCGCCACCGAAATCGACCAGGGCCACCTGGCCCACCTCGATGTCATGGATGCCGGTGGCGTTGCCGGTGGCAATCAGGTCGCCCTTCTTCAGCGGACGGCCGCGCAGGGCGGAACGGCGCAAGGCGAAGGCAAAGGACTCGCGCAAGCCTCCCGGCAGCTGGCTCGTGCCGCCGGTGCCGACCACCACGCCGTCGATCGCGGTACTCACGTGCAGATCCGCCTCCTCGCGTGCCGTCCAATCGGGAATCTCCGGCCCCAGCACCAGACCGTTGTTGTTGCCGAAATCGGACACGACCACACGCGGCCCCAATTGGTTGATCGTGGCCAGCGGACTGCTGGCCACTTCCACGCCGACATGCAGTCGTGCCGGCAGCTGCACGGTCTCGCGCGGGCTCCAGTCCAGCTTGTCGGCCGGCGCGTCCGCCTCCAGTCGCAGCACGTATTCGGCCTCCACCGCGGCGAAACCGCCTGCGGCGGAGAATACCGGAATATCCACGATGTCACCGGTAGCATTCCGGAGATTGCGCCGAAATATCGGCCCAAGCAGCCGATCATCCCCGGACACGTCGCGGCGTTCGGCGGCGATGTAGCCGACTTTCCACCCGACCACCGCGTCGTCCCAGCGCGCAATCGCCAGATCCTGCACCCGGTACGCCGTCTCCAGGTCGGGCGGAATTTCGCCGGGGAAATCCGGCAGCGCCCGGCCGGCACGGCGCGCCTCCACGAAACGACGGGCAATGTCGTCCAGTACGGTATCGGTCGGATTCTGTCGACCATGATGGTTGCTCAAGTGGTTCTCCTTGGTGTCCTGTTGCACCGCCTGTCGACAGTGTCCGGTGTATTTTATATGGTAACCGGTGTCATTTAGCAATGCGTCTTCCACTTCGCGTACGGGCATACTTCACTCGGGAGTCCCTCCATGCCGTCCTTCGCATCACCTAGGTATTTGATTCTGGCGATATTTATCAGTGTAGTCGTAGCTTCCGCCGGAGCGTCGGCGCCGGCCGCCGAGCTTGAGCCTCCACCCGGCTCGGCGGACCGGATCGCACTGTGGCCGTCGGGACTGGCACCGGGAGACAAGCCCCTTGCCGAGCCGGCGCGGATCGTCGGGTGCAGCAACGACCCGGTCCTGCCGGACCGTTGCATCCTCCACGTCAGCGAGCCCTACATGGTGGTGTACCGGCCGCACCACCCCGACGGGGTCGGCTTGCTGGTCCTCCCCGGCGGCGGCTACAAACGGGTGGTACTGGACAAGGAAGGCACGGCGCTGGTGCCGGCCTTCGTCGGGCGAGGCGGGATCACCCTGTTCGTGCTGCGCTACCGCCTGCCCGGCGAAGGCCGGGACGATCGCGAAGCGTCGCTGGCCGACGCCCAGCGCGCACTGCGCCTGATCCGCGGCCACGCGGCGAAGTGGAGGCTCGATCCCAGGCGTATCGGCGTGATGGGCTTTTCCGCCGGCGGCCACCTGGCGGCGCGCCTGGGCACCGGCTTCGACAAGCAGGTCTACCCCGCCACCGACGCCATCGACCGGATCAGCGCACGCCCGGATTTCGAACTGCTGATCTATCCGGTGATCGACATGGCCGGGCCGTATGCCCACGCCGGTTCACGCGAACGCCTGCTTGGCAGGCACCCCGATCCCCGGCTGCTGCGCCACTACTCGATGCAATACCAGGTGCGCCCCGACACACCGCCGACCTTCCTGGTGCACGCGCAGGACGACCCCGCGGTACCGGTGAACAACAGCCTGCTGTTCTACCGGGCCCTGCTGCGCGCCGGCGTGCCGGCCGAGATGCACCTGTTTCCGTACGGTGGCCACGGCTTCGGCGTGCGCGGCATCCATGGCCTGACCACGGCCGCCTGGCCGCGGCTGGCACGGGCCTGGATCGCCAGCCAGCCCGAGGGCCCCTCGCCATGAGCGGCGCACCGATGGATCCGCAGCGCCGCCGCTTCCTGCGCGCCGGCGCGATGGGCACGCTGGCCGCCGGCGTGGCGACGGTCCTGCCCGGCTCGCTGCGGGCCGGACCGCGCGGCCCGGCCCGCCCGATCGCCCAGGTGCGCAGTGGCCGCATCGCCGGCCAGGCGGAACAGGGCACCCTGGTCTTCCGCGGTATCCCCTACGGGGCCGACACCGCCTCGCGCCGATTCCGGCCGGCCCTGCAGGAACGGCCCTGGCACGGCGTGCGCGACGCGTTGCACTACGGCCCTTCGGCGCCGCAAACCGGTGCCGAGGGACCGGGCAGCGAGGACTGCCTGTACCTCAACGTGTGGACCCCGGCGCTGCGCGACGGCGGCAAGCGGCCGATCCTGGTCTACATCCATGGCGGCGCCTACAACAACGGCTCGGGCAGCGACCCGCTGTACGACGGCGGCCACCTGAGCCGCCACGGCGACGTGGTGGTGATCACGCTCAACCACCGGCTCAACCTGTTCGGCTACCTGTACCTGGCCGAGCATGGTGACGCGACGTTTGCCGATTCGGGCAACGTCGGCCAGCTCGACCTGGTCCAGGCCCTGCAGTGGGTGCGCCAGCACGCCGCCGAATTCGGCGGCGATGCCGGCAACGTCACCCTGTTCGGCCAGTCCGGCGGCGGCGCCAAGATCGCCACGCTGATGGCGATGCCGGCGGCCAAGGGCCTGTTCCACCGGGCCTGGACGATGAGCGGCCAGCAGGTCACCGCCGCCGGCCCGCGCGCCGCCAGCCAGCGCGCGCAGCTGGTGCTGGATCATTTCCATTGCGATGCCGAAACCCTGCGCCGCATGCCGCTGGAAAAGCTGCTGGAGGCGACGAAGATCCGCGATCCGTCGCGGATGGAAAGCGCCAGCCTGTATCTCGGTCCGGTACTGGACGCGCGCAGCCTGCCGGTACACCCCTTCTGGCCGGACGCGCCGACGCAGTCGGCCGGCATGCCGATGGTGATCGGCAACACCCATGACGAAACCCGCGCCTTTCTCGGCCATGACCCAGCCAACTTCGAGCTCGGCTGGGACGATCTGCCCGCCAAGCTGGAGCGGCAGCAGTACGTGGACATCCCGACCTCGCAGGTGATTGCCGCCTATCGCCGCATGTATCCGCACTACACGCCCTCGGAAGTGTTCTTCGCGGCGACTACCGCCGGGCGTTCCTGGCGCGGTGCCGTGGAAGAGCTGCAGGCACGCGCGCGACAAGGCGCGCCGACCTGGGCCTACCAACTGGACTGGTACGACCGCCACGGCGCCGCCGCCAGGCTGCGTGCCTTCCACACCCTGGACATCCCGCTGGTGTTCCGCAACATCCGGCAGCCCGGCTCGCGCACCGGTGACGGCGCGGGCGCGCAGCACATGACCGACGTGATGAGTGACGCATTGCTGGCACTGGCACGCCATGGCGACCCCGGCCATGCCGGGTTGCCGGCGTGGAACCCCTACACCCTGCCGCGCAGGCAGACCCTGCTGTTCGACACCACCAGCCGCCTGGCGGACGACCCCCGCGGTGGTGAGCGCAGACTCTATGCCGAGGTGCCGTTCATCCAGCGCGGCACGTTCTGAGCCGGAGGCCGCACGGCGCCCGCCGCTCCGGCCAACCGGAA
>CAZMMO010000007.1:8048-20282 GCA_964567365.1 uncultured Rhodanobacteraceae bacterium
GGCGACGGCGGTACGGGCCCGTTCCTCGATGGCGGACCAGTCGCCGGCCTGCACGAGTTCCTTCCGGGTCAGCCAGGAGCCGCCAATGCAGAGCACGTTGCCGAGCCGCAGGAAATCGGCCGCCCCATCGGCCTGGATGCTGCCGGTGGGACAGAACCGGGCCTGCGCGAACACGCTGCCCCACGCCGAAAGCGTGGCCACGCCTCCCATCGGCATCGCGGGGAAAAACTTGAAGGTATCGAAGCCGAGTTCCAGGCCCTGCATCAACTCCGATGCCGTGGCGACACCCGGCAAAAACGGCAAGTCGACATCCTGCGCCGCCGCATACAGTCGTGGCGTGGTTCCGGGGGAGACGGCAAAGCGCCCGCCCGCCGCCTTGACCGCAACGATCTGCGCGGCATCGCGGACGGTTCCGGCGCCGACGACCATGCCGGGTACGGCCTCGACAATGGCCTTGATCGCCGGAATGGCGGAGGGGACCCGCAAGGTGATCTCGACGACCGACAGCCCGCCCCGCTGCAGGGCCTTCGCCACCTGTACCGCATCGGCCACGGTTTCCGGCGGGGTGAACACCGGAATGACCGGCGCACGACGCAGAATGGCCCGGATCGGGGAATCAACGCCGGACATCGGATTGGCTCCCGTCCGCAAGGGCCATCACGTCGGCGACCTCGACCAGGTTGAAGTCGCCCGCCACCGAATGCTTCAGGCATCCGGCGGCAAGGCCGAAACGAATGGTGGTGTCCGCATCGAAGCCTTCGATCAAGCCGTGCAGCACCCCGGCCGCGAACGCATCCCCGCTGCCGATGCGGTCGACGATGTCGGTCAATTCGATCGCCGGCGCGACGACCCGGACACCGTCGCGGGCGCACAGCATGGCGCCCAGTGCGTGGTGGTTCGCGCCGTGCACGGTGCGCTGCGTGCACGCCAGGTACTGCAATTGCGGAAACGCGGCGAAAGCCATCGCGGCCGCCGCCTCGACGCGGGACGGCGCGCTTTCCTGCGGAAACTCTCCGCCCAGCACCAGGGAGATGTCGCGGTGGTCGGCGAACACGATGTGCGCGCAGGCAAAAAGCTCGCGCAGGATCGCCGGCGCCTGGCCTGCCCGTTGCTGCCACAGTGTGGGGCGATAATTGCCATCGAAGGACACCTTGACGCCCATGGCACGAGCCGCATGGGCCGCATCCAGGGTGGCACGCGCCGCCTCGGGGCCCAACGCCGGGCTGATGCCGGACAGATGCAGCCACTGCACGCCCTGCAGCAGGCGGGGCCAGTCGTAACTGTCGGCGCGGGCAAGGCCGAATGCCGAGCTGCCGCGGTCATAAGTCACCCGACTGGGGCGCAGGCCGGCGCCGGACGAGAGGAAATACAGGCCCATGCGCCCTTCGGCATGGCACACGCGACCGGTGTCCACGCCATGCCGGCGCAATTCCGCGACGGCCGCCGCCCCCAGCGCGTTGTCGGCGACGGTGCCGATCATCGAGACGCGGTGGCCAAAACGGGCCAGCGACACGCCGACATTGGCCTCGGCGCCGCCGACATGCACGTCGAGCCTGGGGGATTGCAGCAGCAACTGGTGGTCTGGCGCACTCAAGCGAAGCAGAAGTTCGCCGAAGCAGGCTATGGAGGAAGAGGGCATAGGGGCTCCCATGCGGTCGTGGCAGGTGGGGTCCATCATACCCGAGTCGTTGCAACCGGTGTCATTTCTCCCTTTTCCGACCCTTCCCGAAGCTTGAGAGGAGATGGGCCCGTCTCAATAATTTCTTCTACAACAGCTAGTTACATTTTATTTTCATTTTTTGTGCTCCATGGGGTGTCAAATGCCTCAGTATCTGATATCGTCTTTTCTGACCATCGGTGTCATTCATTGATGATCCGATGGAATGCTGCTGCAATGCAGACCTCAATGAAACAAGGGGAACCAACATGAACACTGCAAGGGGAGTAGACATGAACACAGCAGGCAAGAGAAAAAAGACACCGGTTACCTTACTGGCCTTGTCGATCGCTTTGGCACTGTCGACCAGCACCGCCTTCGCGCAGGACGCCGCGGCGCCGGGCCCGGCGGCTTCCGGCCAAACCGGCCAAAGCCAGGCACAACAATCCGGCCAGAACAACTCACCCACGCAACTGGGTACCGTCGTCGTCACCAGCTATGCCGCCAGCGTGCAGCAGGCACTGGACATCAAGCGCACCAATGCCGGCGTGGTGGACGCCATCGTCGCCGAGGATGTCGGCAAGTTTCCCGACCTCAACCTCGCCGACTCGCTGCAGCGCATTCCCGGCGTGGTCATCACCCGCAACGCGGGCCAGGGTCGCCAAATCACGGTACGCGGCCTGGGGCCCCAGTTCACGCGCGTGCGCATCAACGGCATGCAGGCGATGGCCACCGTCGGCGGCAGCGACGACAATAATGGGACCAACCGTACCCGCGGCTTCGATTTCAACGTTTTTGCCGCCGACCTGTTCCAGCAGATGATCGTGCGCAAGACCTCCTCGGCCAACGTGGAGGAAGGCTCGCTCGGCGCCACGGTGGACCTGAGGACCGCGCATCCGTTCGACTACAGCGGCTTCACCTTTGCGACCAGCGCACAAGCCAGCTACAGCGACATGGGAGGCAAGACCGATCCGCGCGTGGCGGCTCTGATCTCCAACACCTGGAACGACAACACCTTCGGCGCCCTGCTCTCGGTGACCTACTCCAAAAAGCACACGCTGGAGGAAGGCGCGGATACCGGCCGTTGGGCCAACGGCCCGAGCAACGGCGGTTTCGATCCCAGTTCTCCGTTCACCCAGGCCCTGAGCCCGGACGTCTACACTCCACGCTTCCCTCGCTACACGCAGTTGCTGTACGACCACAAGAGCCTGGGCGTCACCGGTTCATTGCAGTGGAGGCCCAGCGAGAGCACCCTGTTCACCCTGGACATGCTGTACTCCAAGCTTGACGCCAGGCGCGACGAGCATTACATCGAAGCCATTTCGTTCAGCCGCAACGTGACCAACCTGCCCGACGGCACGTCCTTCGTCGGCAAGCCCGAAACCATCGTCAAGGACGGTTACGTCGATCCGAACAGCGGCGGCTTGCTGTATGGAGTCTTCGACAACGTGGATGCGCGCGCGGAAAACCGCCACGACAGATGGTCCACGGCCTTCTCGCAGGTCAGCCTGCATGGTGAGCACAGCTTTTCCGATGACTTCAAGATCGACGGCATGGTCGGCACCTCCTCGTCCAAGCACGACAATCCGATCCAGACCACGGTCATGATGGACAAGCGCAACGTCGACAACTACAGCTACGACTATCGCAACGACAAGTGGCTTCCGACCCTCGACTACGGCTTCAACCCGACCGATCCGACGGGCTGGAATCTGTCCACCATCCGCATGCGTCATCCCAAGGTCACCAACAAGTTCCACACCGGCGAACTGAACTTCAGCTGGTACATCAACTCCCATACCACCCTGCGCGGCGGCATACAGGCCAAGAACTACACCTACCAGTCGTGGGAGTGGCGCCGTGCCGCCAACGAGCAGATCGTTCCCACTTTCGACGACGGCACCACGGTGGTTCCCTCGAGCCTGATCGACCAGGTCAGCCTGAAGGGCGTCAACGGTTCGCCGAACTCCTACGTCGTGCCGGACTGGCAGGGCATCACCGACAAATTCGACGTTTTCAGTGACCAGGGCACCTTCGCGATGAGCCCGTACGTGTCGAAAACCACCGGCGTCACCGAGAAGGATCGCGGCATCTGGCTGATGGACGAGTTCAACTTCGACGTCGGTTCGGTTTCCTTCTGGGGCAATGTCGGCGTGCGCTACGTCAAGACCAAGCAAAGCTCCTACGGTACGGCCAAACTCAACGGGACCGAAACCCGGTTGAGCGCCGAGCGCGAGTACAGCGACACCCTGCCGTCCATGAACCTGGTGGCTCAATTGACGCCGGACTTCCTGCTGCGCTTCGCCGCCGCCAAGGTGATGTCCCGCCCGGGCCTGGGCAGCCTCACCCCCGGCGTGTCGGTCAGCGTCAGCGGCGGCGCGCGTACCGTCAAGGGTGGCAACCCCGGCCTGAATCCGATTCGCGCCAAGACCTACGACTTCAGCGCCGAGTGGTATTTCCAGAAGTCGTCGCTGCTCAGCCTGGGCCTGTTCTACAAGGACATCGACAGCTTCGCGCAGACCACCAAGGAAGTGCACCCGTTCAACACCAGCGGTCTGCCCGACAGCGTAGCCACCAACCTGGGCGCCAACCCGGACGACGACTTCACGTTCTCGGTACCGGTCAACACGCCCGGAGGCCCCCTGAAGGGAGCGGAGGCCAGCTACGTGCAGAAGTTCACCTTCCTGCCCGGCCTGCTCCGCAATTTCGGTGCGCAGCTCGACTACACGTACGTCACCTCGAAGATCCAGTACGTGACCAGCAGCGGCGCGCCTTCGTTGGAAACGAACCTCACCGGCCTGTCGCCGCATTCCTGGAGCGCCACCCTGTTCTATGACGGCGACCGTTTCTCGGGCCGCATCTCGGCCACCCACCGCAGCAACTACCTGCTCACGGTGCCGGGCCGGGAGCAGGGCTTCACCGACGATGTCCAGGGCCACGACGGCAGCACCTACCTGGATGTCTCGTTGCGCTACAAGCTCACCAAGAGGCTGGATCTGAGCGTGGATGGCGTCAACCTCACCAATGAAACCGAAAGGGCATGGGTGGGTGCCAGCGCGCAGCTTCCACTGGTCTACAGCCAGACGGGCCGCCTGTATCTTGTGGGCTTGCGCTACAAGTACTGATGCAACCCGGACGCCCGGTCATCCGGCCGGGCGTCGTACCACCGAAGCGACACCCGTGCCTGTCGCGGGTGTCGCCCGTTTTCCACCATGTGCGAGTCGTCGTCCCGCGCATGCAGCAGGGGATGCACGATGTCACCACGCTTCCATCGTTTCTTGATGTGCCTGATGGTCCTGGCCGGCGCGTTCGCCGCCACCGTCCCCGCCGCGGCCCGGGAAAGATCGCCGCATCTGCTGTTCTATGTTTCGGCGGACCACGGCTTCAAGGCCGACTACGCCGCAGGTGACGCCGTCCCCAACTTCAAGGACAAGGTGAGCCTGGTCGCCGACGGCGCCATGGGCAAGGCCATCAAGTGGCAGGACAACGGCATCTTGTCCTGGAATGCCCCGGGCAACATCCGCGCCGAACGCGGCACGCTGTCCTTCTTCTGGCGCTCGCGCTATCCGGTGACCGCCGCGCCGTTCGTGATCTTCCGGGTCGGTTATGCCGACCACAGCAGCTGGGACATGGTCTGGCTGCGCATCGACTGGAATGGCCACGGCTTCGACGCCTTCGTCACCGACGCCAACCTGGCCCGCACCCGGGTCTCCTTCCGGCTCGACAAGCTGCCCGATCCCAAGCAGTGGATGCACATAGCCTTCTCCTGGGATGAAGACCAGGGCGTGCGCCTGTACGTCGACGGCAAGGAGGTAGCGAGCAAGCAGACCACCGGCGACTACGACGCGGCGCTGGACCAGCTCGGCCTGGCCGGGCGGGTGATGGCGCCCTACCAGGTGCAAAGCCGCTACAACTTCCTGCGCGGCAGCGACATCGACGAGATCCGCGTCTACGACCAGATGCTCGACGCCAGGCAGATCGCCGCGCTGGCCCATCACCGTGTGCCGACCGTCGACACCACGGCCAGAACCTCGACGCGTGCCTGGCGCCATCGTTACGGCTGGGACGGCGGCACGCCGCCACCGGCGCTGACGGCACCGGTCACCAGCATCCGCAAGGTCGAGTTCTCCGACGTGCGCGACCACAAGAAATGGTTCTGGAAGGGCACCGACGGCATCCCCGAAACCACCTGGCCCGGCGTCTACAACCGCTCGCCCCTGCCCGGCCGCCACGACTACTTCGTGCTGCCGGACTGGAACACCTACGTCCAGAGTGGCAAAAGACTGGACCTGACGGTTCCCGACGGCGAGAAGATCAACCGCATCGAGATCCGTGGTGCCGCCTACGGCACCATGTCCGGCACCGCCGGCACCTTGTTCACGCGTCCCAAAGGCGTGGTGCGCACCGTCAACGACTTTCCGACACAGACCGGCGGCAAACTGCATTTCACCAATGTCACCCAGCGCACCCCGATCCAGGAGCTGTGGGGCTATTACGTGAGCCATGCTCCCGAACCGGCCGGTACGGTCAAGCTGCGCTACGTCGTCGACAGCGGCGCCAAGCCCGATTACACCGACCTGACCCGCCTGAAGCATTACATCGCCGGCCGTTTCGCCCCGGACGAGCGCAGCACGGTGATCGCGCTGCCCAAGGGCGCAAGCTCGCGCCGGCGCAGCCCCGGCAGCCTGCCCGCACACCCGCTGCCCATCGTGAACATACTGGTTCCCTCGAGCATCGGCGCCGCGCCGCCGGGCCAGCCGCTGACCCGCAGCTGGGCCTACGGCTGGGAAAACATGCACGACGGCCTCGACGGCATCGCCATCGACCTGCCGGCGCTGAACCTGCCGGCCACCGACGACGGTCCCGACGGCAAGGTGATTCCGCTGGACATCCGCATCAAGGATCCGATCTGGCCGGGTCGCGACATGATCGACGTCTCGGTGTCGGTCAAGCCGGGCCAGAAACGCACCGTGTGGCTGGACCTGCGCGACCGCATCCTCACCGACGACAGCCTGTGGATCTCCATCGCCTCGGCCGCGCCGGGCTTCGACGCCGCCTCGCTCGACGGCGCCGTGATCCGGCTGGTGTTCAAGCCCCGCAAGCAGGCGATCAAGGAGCATGTGGCCGATCGTTTCAACCAGGTGCGTGACGACTGGGGCTTCATGGTGGAGGAGCACACCTCCTCGCATCGCCAACGCCTGTACCGGAAACTGTTCGCCGAGGTCAGCGACCTGCTGCGGGTGGACCCGGACAATGTCCAGGGCCGCATGTACTGGGACGACATCACCTACGGCAACCAGGGCACGCCGCCCTTCGTGCAGCCCAAGCCGCCCAAGGGCGTGCCGTTGTGGGCATTTCGCCAGGTAGAGGATCTCAAGCAGGTGCGCCATTTCGTCGACTGGTGGATCACCCACCGCCAGGTCCCCTACGGCGACTTCGGCGGCGGCATCTCCGACGACACCGACCTCACCCAGCAATGGCCCGGCCTGGCCCTGATGGGCGTGCAGCCGGACCGCATCAACGCCTCGCTGACCGCGCTCGACGACGCGGTCTACAAGAACGGCATGTTCTCCAACGGCCTGAGCACCATCGAGACCGACGAACTGCACTCCTACGAGGAAGGCATCAACGCCAATTCCGAGATGCTCTACCTCAACTGGGGCGATCCGCTCACCCTCGAACGCCTGATGAAAACGGCAAAGGCGCTGCACGACCGGATCGTCCTGCGCAACCCGGCCGGCCACCTGCATTTCTCCACCGACTGGTTCGGCGGCAACAAGATCTACCGGGGGCCGAACTGGCAGTGGCAGAAACCGTATTCGTTCCCCATCCTGCACCCGGCCTTCCTGCTCGGCGTGTACAACGCCGACCCCACCAGCCGCAAGATGATCATCGGCCTGGCCGACGGCTATCTGGCGCACGCCTACACCGACGCCAAGGGCCGCTGGGCGCTGCCCAACGAAATCCAGTGGTCCACGGACAAGACCCGCGGCGGCGAACTCAACCAGGGTTCGGGTGCCGCCGACACCATGCACACCTTCTGGGCGGCCTGGCGCTGGACCGGCGACGACAAATACCTCAAGGCGCTGGATTACCGCGTCGTGCGCGGCGGCCCGGAAGCCATCGACAACCTGGGCGAAAACTTCATCGACGTGCTCGGCCACCAGCACGACTGGGGCCAGTACCTGCTCAAGGAGGCCAACAAGGGCAAGGTCGGCTTCGACAGCATCGTGGCCTGGCAGCTCACCGGCAACAAGAAATACCTGGCGCAGCTGTTCGCCAGGGGCATCAAGAACAAGACCCAACGCGAATACATGAACACCAGGGGCAACTGGTGGTCCGACCGCGTGGAAGCCCCCAGCGAACTGCTGCAGCGCGTGCGCCTGGGCGGCATCGCGCTCAAGCGCAACCAGACCTACCCCGGCAACACCGTGAGCTGGCGCTTCGACCAGCCCGGTGCGGCCGTGCAGGTGGCGCTGCTGGTGAACGCGCCCTCACGCAAGCGCTTCACGGTGACGGCCTACAACCTGTCCGACAAGACACTGGCCGCCCGCATGACAGGCTGGAACGTCGCCTCGGGCACCTGGCGCATCCGCAGCGGGGTGGATCGCGACGGCGACGGCAAGATCGACGGCAAGCCCGCGGTGCGCGACGTCACGCTGGAAACCAGCGTCGCCACCACCCTGCACTTCCCGCCGCGGCAGACCGAGGTGTTCGAGTTCGAGCGAATCAAGGCCGGCACGCCGGTGGCCACCCGCGCCGACCTGGGCATCGGCCGCGGCGACCTGAGCATCGACGGCAACACGCTCAAGCTCACGGTGCACAGCCTGGGCCACGTCGCCACACTGCCAGGCGAGGCGATAGTCAGGGACGCCCGCGGACACGAGGTCGCGCACGCGGCCATCCCCGCGCTGCCGGCCCCGCTGGACCTGCTGCCGAAAACCGTCCAGCTCGAACTGACGCTGCCGCAAGGATTCAACCCCACAGGCGCCAGCGTGCAGGTGATGCAGGACGGCAATGCGCCGGAAGTGACGCAGCTGAACAATCGTCTGCCGCTTCGCTGAACTGCATCGGTTTCCGCTGCTTCCAATGTCCGGAAGCGGAAGTGGCGGGAACCGACCGTCGCAAGACGATGACTTCGGTGGCGCGTGGCACCGAAGACTGAACTTGCCCCGTCACAACGGAAGCCATAAGGCGATAACCTTTCGCCAACTGGAGATTCCGATGACATCCATCACAAGACGCCGCTATATCGACGATTTCAAGTCCCAAGCCGTTGACCTGGCAGAGGCCACGGGCCGGACGCCAGCTGCCCATCAGCTGGAACTGGATCCGGCTGGCTCGTGACGGCAAGCCGTGGAGCCCCGCGGAGCGCAAACCGGTCAGCGGGCAAGAGAGCGAGCTGGCGCGGCTTCGCGCCGAGAATGCCGAACTGCGCATGGAACGTGAAATCCTAAAAAAAGCGACGGCGTTCTTCGCCAAGGAGTCCAAGTGAGGTGATCCGGGATGGCCTGCGGCTCTTGATGAAGCGCGATCAGGCCATCGAGACGTGGTTGCGCGAGGTGGCGACGGCCTACGACGAACGGCCGACCCATCCAGGGCTCTGACCGTCGACAGGTACGTGAGGCGCTCGCGGAAGCACACCGGAGACATCTAGCCGCTGGGAAGTGATGCGGCGTGGCGCTGCGCATGCCTTTGCTTGCTTCGCTTTGCCCGGCGCAACCTTTAGGCCTTAAAGACAAAATGGGGGTGGGGAATCTAGTGCAGGACTGGGTAGGCGGTACCACGCCATGGTTTCAGCCTGAAACATTCCCCACCCCCATTTGCAACATTCGAGACAAGCCGCCGGTAAACTCCCAAGCATGAAGACGCAGAAACCTGCCAAGGCGGCAAGCCCAGACTCGGTATTTCCTTACATCAATGGCATCAACATGGAGGTGGCCATAGAGTTGCTTGGGCAGGAAATCGCCAAGCGCTCGGCGGCGATTGCCGACGAAGAAGCGAAGGTGGAGCTTGACCACAAAACGCTCTCGATGCTCAATGAGGAACGCGACATGTTGTGTCAGCGCCGGCAGGCGCTTAGAGCTGACCAGCCCGAAGGCATCGAGGCGGTATTTGCTGAGTTTGGACGAAGCAGGTCACATGGTGGATCGATACGTGACTGAGAGAGGCCGACAATTCGAACTTTTTCGTACAGCCGAACAACTGGCCACAGGCATCCCCGACTCGCAAGGCGATTTCAGTGATTACGTGGTCTACGTCGACGAAAGCGGTGACCACTCACTGGTCAGCATCGACAAGGACTATCCGGTGTTCGTGCTGGCTTTGTGCATCTTTCACAAGCGCCATTACGCAGAACAGATCGTGCCTGCAGTTGAGAAGTTGAAATTCAACTATTTCGGTCACGATGGCGTGGTTTTGCATGAAAACGAAATACGCAAGCAGAAGGGCGATTTCCAACTGCTCGTTCGCCAGCCGTTGCGACGGCGCTTCATGGCAGACCTCGATGTCATCATGGACAGGATCAACTTCATCCTGATCGGTTGCGTTGTTGACAAAAGACGCTGCAAGCCTCCAGTTGATGGCGGGGTGAGCAACCCGTACCATATTGCTATGCGCATCTGCCTCGATGCACTGTATGACTTCATGGAGGAAAAGGGTCAGCAGTCGCGGCAAACCCACGTCATGGTGGAACAGCGAGGCAAGAAGGAGGATGCTGACTTGGAGTTGACCTTTCGCCGTATTTGCGATGGCAACAACCAGCATGCGCAAGAGCTGCCATTTTCGCTGGTCATGGCCAACAAACAGGTTAATTCGGCCGGCTTGCAACTGGCTGACCTGGTCGCGCGGCCGATTGGCATCCATCATCTACGACCCGACCAGGAGAACCGGGCCTTTGCGGCACTGGAAAGGAAGTTCTACTGCGAAGGTGGGCGAGCGCACGTCGGCGAGCACTTCGATGGGGTCGGGCTAAAAGTTTACCCGGCGACAGATAGCGAAAAGCCCCGGTGAACCCACCGAGGCTATAGCGCCGACCGGGAACCCCCAATCCACTTGAGCACAGTTTACGCCACGTACGTGGCCGTGTATAGCTCCACGCTGTGATACGTAAACGCGTTGTTCAACTTGGCAGTGGCTGGGATGCCCTAATGGCGTCGAGCTTGCCAGCCAGGTCCTCTGCTCGCAGATGCGTGTAGCGCTTGAGCATCTGCATGGACTTGTGGCCGCTGATGGCGGCGACTTCCTGGTCGGACAGGCCGGCTTCCACCAAGCGGCTGACGGCTTCGTGGCGCAGGTCGTGGAAGTGCAGGTCGGCGAGGCCGGCCGCAGCTGATCTTGATCTTCCGCCACATCGGATTGAACTGGTAGGGGCGGCGCTTGCCGTACATGCTGATGGTGATGTCGGCCTCGGCATAGATCGCCTTTCCCGGAACCTTCCGTGTCAGGCCCGATTCCGCCTTGATGGTGCCCTACGGCCGCATGACGCCCCGCTAGGCACGAAACACGCCATCACAGGGGGAAGTGCTGGCGGCAGTCCGTCCCGTGTCATGGCGGATCCGAATCGTCGTACCGCTGTAACGACAATTCGCAGCCTTGCTATTCATATCCGAACGGATATAATTTCATGGTACAGAAACGCAAACTGCTCTACTGGGAAGGTTCCTCGAAGAAGGACTTCAAGGAGTTCCCGGTCGATGTGCAGAAGGACATGGGCGTGGCGCTGTTTGTCGTCCAGCTGGGTGGCACACCGGATTCAGCCAAGCCTTGGAAAGGGCTAGGCTCCAAGGTGTACGAGTTGGTGGAGGATCACCGAGGTGACACCTTTCGGGCGGTCTACACCGTGCGGTTCGGTGACGCAGTACATGTTCTCCACGCGTTTCAGAAGAAGTCCAAGTCCGGTATCGCAACGCCGCAACCGGATGTGGAATTGATAGAGAAGCGGCTGAAGGCAGTGCTCGCCCGCTATGGGGCGAGTGGGAGAAAACGATGACACGTATCAATCATCCTCAAGGCACCGACAATGTGCTGCTGGATCTCGGCTTCGACGATGCTGAAGAGCTGTCGACAAAGGCCGCACTTGCGCTCAAATTCAATAAATTGATCGATCAACGCGGTCTGAATCAGACCGAAGCAGCGAAGATCACAGGAATGACACAACCCAAGGTGTCGCAAGTGCGCCGCTACAAGCTCCAGAACATTTCGCTGGAGCGGCTGATGCAGGCATTGGTGTCGCTGGATCAACGGGTAGAGATTGTCGTTCAACCCGCTCGCCGGGCACATGCACCTGGTATCACGGTTGCTGCCTAGCCATGTTGATCCTTCCCGGCGCGCCACCGCATGCCGGGCATTGTGTATCGAGCCCCACACCTATGCCGTATGGCTCAAATGCGGTGAGCATCGAGTATAGATGAACCCGTAATCGTCTTTTCGCGAAAAGAGTTGTTTCAAACCCGAATCGCTGCCCGTGACGTGCGCAGCCGAGGGCGCGCGCAAACTGCGGCCTCTGGTATCCCCCGATGCGTTAAGGCAGATGGCGGCGCAGGTTGACACTTCGTTCGAAAACGGTAAGCCGCGCC
>CAZMMO010000008.1:0-1624 GCA_964567365.1 uncultured Rhodanobacteraceae bacterium
ATGGAAAGTCATCGCCGGCGAGGAGCTTGCGCGGGACAGTGCCGGGCAAACCACGATTCACCCGCACGAACGTCGGCAACGGTATCGGGGCGACGATGTCCCCGAGGGTAGTACGCCGGTCGGTCGCGTCCAAGGATGGCGGTCGCCCGTGTCAGGCACGGTACACACAAACGTGTGCGGCCGTTCACGCCGCATCGATGCCCACGTCGATGAAGGTATTGATCGACAACCGCCCCTCGAGCGGATCCGGTGGCGGTACATGATCGTCGTCGACACAGCCCGAATGCAGCACGTTGCGCGGATACACGAGCATGCGGTTGAAGACGGCCTCCACCCGGTCGATCTGCTCGAACAATGCCGTGTCGCCGTTGATGTAACCGGGCTCAGGCGCGTCCTCCCCATGACTTTCGGTTTCGATCTGGTGGAAATAGGTTTTCAATCGCGTCTGGTTGACGTACTCGAAGCCGGTGGCGCGATGACGGTAGAACGCGGTGCCACCCCACGGGCCGTGGAACAGGTAATGCACCGTAGCCAGCCCGCCGGGTTTCACGGAGTCGACGTGCGGTATGCGCTGCAGCATCTGCAGCTTTTCCGGTGGCGTGGCCACCAGGGAATAGTGGCACATGGAAAACACGAAACGACCCGGCTGGATCCCGAAATGCTCCCGCAGCAGCGGGTTCAACGTGGATTCGAGGAAGCGCTCGTACATGGCCGGTGCGCGCGCACGAGGCCCCGGAAAATACTGGCTGCGCACGTCGAATGATCGCCGCGTGGCGCGATGCGCCAGGCGCTCGGGATCGGCGACGAGATTGTCGATGACCAGCAACGGCGCACCCTCGTTGCCGAGGCTGCGCCTCTCGACGCGGAAGTCATCATGGCGCTGAATCAGCACGGCCCGGGCCCCGAATTACGCCATTGCCGGCTTGAAATTCCACGCTTCCGGCGATGCCTTGCAATAACTGTCGATGAACGCCTGCTGCAGGGGCATCTTGGCCACCGCCTTTTCCACCGGCAGCCGGGTGCTGTCGAGCAGGCGACGCAGGCCGGCATCGGGGAGCGTGCGTGCCAGCGGATGGTGCTGCTGCGGCACGATGCCCTGGCCCAGCAGCACGTGGATCCACGAATCGATGTTGAACAATTCGTCCTGTCCATGCCATACATGGGCGCGTTCGCGCCACGCCTGGATGCGAGCCTGCAACGAGTCGGGCAGGGACATCTCACGACAATCCTTCCACATCGGTTCGTCGCGTTGGTTGGCGTGATAATGCAGGATGATGAAATCGCGCACCTCCTCCAACTCGTGACGGCAACCCTCATTGTAGATGTCGACCAGCTTGGCCGGGATGCCCTCGGACGGAAACAGCTGGACCAGTTTCACCACCGCGTTCATCATCAAATGGATGCTGGTCGATTCCAGCGGTTCGATGAAACCGCTGGCCAGGCCCACCGCGATCACATTCTTGTTCCAGGCTTTCAATCGCCGGCCGGTACGGAACGGTACCAGCCAGGGGTCCTTGACCGCCTTGGCGTGGTTGGTGGCATCCAACAGCTTGGCGCGCGCCTCGTCCTCGGACATGTGCCGACTGGAAAACACCAGTCCGCAACCCACGCGGTGCTGTACCGG
>CAZMMO010000008.1:1724-16076 GCA_964567365.1 uncultured Rhodanobacteraceae bacterium
CGGACATGTGCCGACTGGAAAACACCAGTCCGCAACCCACGCGGTGCTGTACCGGAATATGCCAGCGCCAACCTGCCTCGTGCGCGATCGCGCGCGTGTAGGGAACCGGTGACGGGTCGACCGACTCGGTCTGCAACGCCACGGCACGATCACAGGGCAGCCAGTGGTTCCAGTCCTCGTAACCCGTATGCAAAGTCTGTTCGATCAACAGCCCACGGAAGCCGGTGCAGTCAATGAAAAGATCGCCCTCGATCACCTTTCCGTCTTCGAGCACCAGGGACTTGACGTATCCGCTGTCGGGGTCCTGCTTGACCTCCCGGATTTTCCCTTCGACATGCTTGATTCCATAACCTTCGAATTTGCGGCGCAGGAAGCGCGCGTACAGGTCGGCATCAAGGTGGTAGGCATAGCTGGCCTGCGGGTTGTCAAGCAGGCCACACTTGTCTTCACGCGAAGCCGCGGCACACAGGCTGTAATCGTCCAGATCCGACTTCATTCCGCGCCGCAGGCTTTCCAGCCAGAAGTGGTGAAACGGACACACCAGCGTGCCCTGACCGGTGAAACCGAAAGGGTGGATATAGCGTTGACCAGGGCGGACCCAGTTTTCGAACGAGATCGACAGTTTGAAGGCGCCAGCCACTTCACGCAGGAACTCCTGTTCGTCGATATTGAGAAACCGATGGAAGGTCCGGATCGTCGGCACCGTGGATTCACCCACGCCGACGGTGCCGATTTTCGACGACTCGATCAAGGTAATGTCCAGCGCCTCGCGAAACTGGAAGGCCAACGTACTTGCGGCAAGCCAACCCGCCGTGCCGCCGCCGGCAATCACGACCTTGCGTATCCTGTTCTTTTCCACGTGTCTATCTCCACTCATTCATCATGCTTCTGTCTCCCCGCCGCAGCGGGGCACCCTGTATTTTGCGCGGCGTCAACGTGCCCGCCATTGGCCGCCGCCTGCACCGCAAGCGTCAGCCGGAAGCCACGATCTGCAGCCTGTCTTGTTCATCGATTGAGTTTGTCGATCAACATGGCTCGCAGTTGCCGCGCTTTGGCCTCATCCATCGGCCCCAGTACGCTGCGCGCCGACTCCGGCAGATGCGCACCGGCACGCTCGGCCGGTCCGAAGACGTAATAATCGAAGATCTGCCGCCAGGCACGTTTTTCCTGTTCGGGGCGGTCGCGAATGGTCCACAATGCATGGTAAAGCGCATGCATCGGCGTCGGCACGTAGTCCGGCACGCTGCTCCACCAGTAATTGACCAGCACGTTGAAAGCATCCAGCGCCTGGACGTGATGCCACCACATGCCCGGAATGAACACCGCGTCGCCCGGTTCCAGCAACGCGCTCTGCGCCGCGACCCGCGCGTCGGCAAAACGCGGGTGACGATCCAGATCCGGATGGTCGAAATCGACCATGCTGACCACCGGCCCACCCGGCGTCAGGTCCAGCGGACCCGGATAGAGATTGACGATTTGCTCGGGCGGAAACAGCGTGATTCGCCGCCGGCCAACGACACAGCAGGCAATATTGTTGGTGGCGTCATAGTGGCACGAGGCAATGGTGCGGTTGCCGATCCATATGCGCGGTGGCGCATCGATCCCGCAAGCGGCAAAGTCCAGGTCGTTGGCTTGAAGAAAGCCCGGCAGGCAGGCATTCACCGGCGTGGAGGCCATGTACCAGGTAGGTGCATTGCGATCATCCAGATGGGCCCGGATGTCATCCAGCAATTCGTCGAGGCGTGAACGTCTGACCTCGTAATTGGTCTTGGTGCAGTCTTCGTTGTAAAACACCCGCCCGGCAATGGCCGGCGGACCATGCGAGTACAGCACCGGTCGACCGTTGTAGAAACGGCGCAGGCAGGCCATTGCGTCGTCGGCCGAACGTCGGCCCGCTGCCGTCAACTCCCAGTCGTGAACCAGCCCCCGAAGTACCACCGGCCGGTTGCCAGCAAGCAGCTCTTGAATCGGCAATGCATCGGCACGGGCATCTGTGCGCTCATGGATACTGGCAACGGATTCGGACACGGCGCTCACACTGCATTCGCGGCAACGGGTTCCTGACCCAGGCGCCGCTGCTTCTCCGCGATCATCCGGCGCAGGTTGTACATCGACGCCAGTACCAGATAAGCGCCCTCGAGATAGCCTGCGCTGTGCAACGCGTGCAGCGACTCGGCATCCAACGCTGCCAATCGCTCGCGGTCGATGCCCAAAAGGCCGGTCACGTCGGCTCCATGCCCTTCGTCGAACGTGATATCCAGCCGTATGGGATGAATCAGCCCGGCGGCATCGAAAGCCTCGTACATCGCCTTGCCGCCTTCCACGCCGTCGTTGATGCCGCGTAGTACGGTAATGATGTGGTCAAGATAGGGAGTGTGGCCGCCCTGGGGCAAAAACACGCGCTCACCTTCGTCGAAGCTGACGCGCGGATGTTCCATGTCGACATGAATGACAGGCTCGTTGACCATGTCGCCGTCGACCATGCGTTCCTGAAAACCGATCAGGAACGGACCCCTGGCAATGTAGCCGGGAAGGTAAGTGGCATCCCAGCGATCGCCTTTCAGATACAGGTTTTCTTCCGCGGAAAAACCGAGAAGAACCACGGACTCGTATTCACCACTGTCAGGGCCCTTGCGGAAGAAGATGGGATATTCACGCTGCAGTTCCGCATATTCGGTGGGGTATGCCGGAATCATGCCGACATTTTCACCGAAGCGTCCACCGAAACGGTGGACGACACGGAGTTCCTTGTGTGCGACGTTGTTGAGCAATTCGTATCGTGCCATGTCAGCTCCGGACCCAACCTACGCAGTATGTAGAAAGCCGGTAGGTCGGTCAAACACGCAAGGGCAACCCTGATTCATCCATGCAGGACGCCCTTCGATACCTCAAGTCCAAGGATATCTTGCTGATTCTGCAGATACCCGTACGACCTGCGTTCGTGGTGAGGCACCGAGCCACGAACGAACGGCGTGAGGCAAAGCTGGAGTTCCACGAATGGCTCCGGAGAAGGTTGTGGGGGCGCCAGATTGCGGCGCCCCCACAAGACTCCCTCACGTTGGGACAAGTCAGAACTTGTAACTGACGCCCAAGGTGTAACGCGGTGCCTGGTCGACGATCCTGACCGGTTGATGTGGCGTACGAGCCTCCCACCGCAAGTTCTCGCTGGTCAGGTTGATCCCAGTGAATTTCGCGGAGAAATGATCGTTGAACTGATAAGCCACGCTCAAATCGTACTCATGATACGCGTTCACATAGTACGGATTGCCCACTCCACCCTGGTTCGTTGCCAGCAAGTACCTGCCGCGCCAGTTGTAGGCCAATCGCACGGACCACCCGTACTTCTGGTACATCAACGCCCCATTCGCCGTATTGCTGAGCCCCGTCAGCGCAAATTGCGTGGTACCGGGATCGGCATTGTTGTCGTTATGGGTATCCGACTTGACGATGGTGTAGTTGGCCATGATGCCGAAGCCGGTCTGACCCAGGAAGTACTGCCCACCAAATTCCCAGCCGTGCAACTGCGCTTCATGCTCGTTGACGGGCTGACTCACATTGAACTGGTACAGCGGATCACCCGGGCCGCTCAGGACATCGTAATCTTCCATTGCAGTCACCTGCGCACCGCTTCCGTCGTACGCGGCCAGACCCCCGGTCTTGGCGGCGTTCTGCAACAGGGCCACCGCGGTAAACAGATGCGTATTGTCAAGCGCACACTGGGTCGCCGGGTTGTTCCCCGCGGCCGAAACCTGGGCCGCGCACTGCGGGCTGGCCAGGAAAGCCTGGGCCGCCTTGGCATCCGGGCCGGTGGTGGGATCGGTGATACCCAAAAGGGGTGCTTGCGTTATCTGGGTACCCACGAAGTTCTTGACACGCTTGTCCCAGAACGTGACCGAAACGTAGCTGGTGGGTGCGAAGTACCAACTGAGACCCAGGTCCAGGTTGTCAGACACCAGCGGCTTCAATGCGGGGTTGTTGCGACTGCCCGATGCACGCGATGCCGTATCGACCAGAGTGGAACCCGACGGAGTGCCCGGGCTCGGACCGGCATAGAGGTTGCCGTAGTTGGCTCGCGCCATGGTCTTGCTGACCGCCACCCGCGCCTTGACGTTGTGCGGGAACAGAATGCTGAAATCGAAATTGGGCAGAATGTTGTCGTACGACGCCTTCACGCTGAATGGCTTCTTGTCACCGGACGCATAAAGCAATTTGAAGTCATTGTTGGATTGCCAGTCGATGGCCGACGGAATCTGTATCAATGAGGTGGAAGTGACTTGGGTCGTTGCATAACGCACACCGATGCGTGTGGTCGTGGGGAAGCCGGCCAGGGTGTCATTGTGCGTGAATTGGAAATACGCCGACTTGGTCTTCTCCTCGAGATGCTGGTTGCCTGCAAACGCCGGATTGACATGAGGAGTGTAGCCGTAATGCTTCTTCACCCACGGGGTGAGCCCGTTGGCGCCGCCATTGGCCGCGATGCCAAGGGGTGCCACGGTATTCGCGGTGTCGAAATCGCTCAGGGCCTCGCCGGTGTCGACCTGGTGGTAGTAGTCCGCCAGATCCGGGTATTGCCCCGCATTTTCGATGCTCCAACCACCCAGCAGCTGCTGCTGCGCGACGTGATTGATGTGGTGCATCGTCGAGTCCTGCCAGTTCACACCGAACTGCAGGCGACCGTCTTCAAAGAACAAGGTGCCGTCGAGCTGGAGTTCCTTGATTTCCGACTCCTGCGACTGCGCCCAGACACGACTGTTGGCCACGCCGACATTGGCGGTTCGCCACGGCTGGTTGACAAGGCCACCCACGTTGTTGAGGGCATCGGCATGGCTCGCGTACCAGGCACGGCTCGACTGCGGGAAGGTGCCGTTGAAATTGAAGGTCTGCGCCCACGCACCACCGCACATGGGCCCGGTTCCGGTACCGACTCCGCCGGAGCCGTAGCAATTGTTGGTACCGGCCATGGAGTAGTCGTTCATCGAGCCGCCCACCGGTCCGTTGGGCACGCTCTTGTTCTTGGAGTCGTGCGCATCCAGCGCAAAACTCAGGTTTTCGGTGGCATTCCACTTGGCGTTGAAGCCGATTGAGTTCAGCTCGAACTTCTGGGCCATGTACTGTTGTTCATCGTCAAAGTCCTTCGGACCGGGCGGAACGTCACGTATCATGATTGGCGTGGCGACCGGATACTTGCCGGTATCGAACTCGATGTCGGTAAAGCTGTTGGCATCCTGCAGCCACTGGGAATTCTCCACGCGGATGGCGTCGAGTTTCTGCTTGGAATACAGGTAGTCCAGGGTCAGGGTCAGGCTGTCGATCGGGCGGAACTGGACCACCGCATGGGCGTTGGTACGCTCGGTCTTCATATCCTGGAACGCATAGCGCGTGTCGTTCGGGATCGCGTACAGCTGCCCCATATGGGGAGGATTGACGACATTGGCATCGGCGCGGATACCCGGATCCGAGCCCGTCCACTTCTTGATCTTCCACAGGTTTTCGGTGAACTGCCCGTTGCCCGTATGACGCTTCTTGTGGCTGGCAACCAGGCTGACGCCCCAGGTCTTGTCCGGGCTGGCGTAGCTGAAGATGCCGGAGAACCCTGGCGTGACGCTGGAATTGAAGGGTTCGCCCTTGTCGTAGATGCCCTTGGCGCTGAGTGCCGCCACCACCTTGCCGGCCTTGCGCTCCAGCGGACGCCACGTTTCGATGTCGACAGTGGCGCCGATACCGCCGCCGTCCGCGTCGGCACGGCCGGTCTTGTGTACCACCAGGGCGCGTACGCCAATAGGGGAAAGCTGGGCAAAGTTGAATGAACGTGTGCCGCTCCCGATACCGCCAATGGATGTCTGGCCATTGCCGAATCCGTCCGCGCTGGGCATATGTCGGCCGTTGAAGGTCACCAGGTTGAACTGGGGACCAAAGCCACGCACTGTCACCAGGGAGCCGGTTCCGTTGCGCCGACTGATCGACACGCCGGGAACGCGCTGCAGCGATACAGCCAGGTTGGAATCGGGAAACTTGCCGATGTCCTCGGCGCTGATGGCATCCACGAAGCCGATGGCGTCGCGCTTGATGTTCATCGACTGCGCCATACTGTGGCGGATGCCGGTAACCACGATGGTCTGGAGCTGCGTCGTGTCTTGGCTATTCGATGACGCGTTCTGGTTGTTGCTCTGCGAAGCGGCCTGGGTCTGCGCCGCGGGCTGCGCGGGCTTGGGTGCGTTGCCTGCATACAGCGGATTGATGATGACCGCACCGCCGACGATGGTGAACATCACCTTCGAGCGGAGGCGTTTGAACTTGTCTTGAGTCATGCGTATGTACTCCCCTTCTTGCTGGTTGGACGATAAAGGAATGCCGAATCACCGTGTGCGCGATCTTGCCGACGCACGTCACGGTCTTCGACGTGTACGTGCCACAACAGATACCTGCCGTCTTGCATTGGAATTTCTCCCCCCTTGCTGGCGAGTTTGGCGAGGTGGTCGGTCCACCTTCGCAAAAGTCCACGAATAGGTCCTGCCCTTGTCGTTTCTCCCGGACCGGGCCATGTGTGGATAGCGCTATCTGCACTTCATCTCAAACCGCACGACGAGCCCACCTCTGCCAGGACCTCGACGAATCGCTGCGTGGATGAAACCGCTGCAGCAGCCTGCCAATGCCCCGCATGGGACGTGGTCGCGCGTTTTGCGTTTGTTTCGTAAACCCCTTCCTCCGCGGGTTAGCCGTAATTTTCGAATTCCCCATGATGTTACCGCTAACATGAGCGGTTTATCATTTTGGATACTGCTTGTCAAGAAGAACGGACCCGTTGCTTGCCCACCACCCCTCTCGACTCGAACCGGAAATGCCTTGGCCGTCTTTACCCCCGTACAAGAAGCGGGGCCCGGATCGCAATCGTTGACGACGCATGCCATTTCACATGCCATTTCCCCGGACAACCTTCCCTCCCTCCTTGCCATGCGGCTTCCTGCGCACCTCACTTCCTTCGATATCCCCGTCGCCGACAAGCGAACGAACGTACCGGCCGTTCGGGTCGACGAGGCAGGCTTTCCGTTACGATAGCGCTAACAAATCATTCTTACAACCGTAAGAGGATGCTTCCCCGCTTTGGCGTTCGCACGGGCCTGGGCGTGCGACCTGGAGGAACGCGCCCGTCCTTGCTGATGGGAGTTGTTCCGGGTACTTTCTGATAGCGCTAACTTCAAACGCTCCCGACCAACCCCGGTACAGGCATCGCGATGTACGGGATCCAGCCGCGACTCCGTGACGCAACGCCGCCCCGGAGGGCACCGACACCACCGGCATGGAGCGGAACCATGGGCAAGACCACGTACAGACCGAGGTGAAATCATGTCGAATGTGTCCAGGATGGCTCTCGCACTGACGCTTGCGATCACGCCGCTCGCAGGCGCGTGGGCTTCCGGCACCACGCAGGACTTGCACTTGAAGGTGACCGACAGCGGCTATCTGCGCGCAGACGGCGCCAGCGTCATGCTGTACGACGACAGCTACAGCCCGATCTTTTTCGACCAGAAGAACGCCGCCCTGCAGATCATCCTGCACGGCCACCGCATCGCGACCAACGGCAGCCTGCGCTTTTCGCCGACGCCCGAGCAGTGGAGCCGCATTCCGCGCCTCGTGCGGCACCAGGCCGATCGCGACCACGACCGGCTCGTCGCGACGCTGTCCTATCCCGACTACCACATCGGTTACCACGTCCGCGTCACGGCAGAGCCCGGCGGGTTCCGCATCAACCTGGACCTGGACCAGCCGCTGCCGGCCGACCTGGTCGGCCGGGTTGGCTACAACCTGGAGTTCCTGCCTTCGCGCTACGCCGGCAAGGCCTATCGGACCGACAAGGACCACTACGGAACGCTGCCGCGCGACGCGCAGGGGCCAATGACATCGATGCCGCCGGAAAGCGGCGCCCCGGCCTTGCCCGAATACATCCAGAAGTGGCGCAAGACCCGGCAGTACATGGTTCCGCGCGCCCTGGCCAGCGGCAGCAGCATCACGCTGGCGCCCGCCGATCGCCTGGACCGCGTGACGATACGCTCCGACGGTTCGCCGGTGCAGCTTTACGACGGCCGCAACCAGGCCCAGAACGGCTGGTTCGTGGTGCGCTCGCTGGTTCCCGCGCACAAGACCAAAAACGCGATCGTGTGGCACGTGCGCCTGGGCCACGTGCCGGGCTGGACCCGGCCGCCGGTGATCGCGCACAGCCAGGTGGGGTACGTGCCGCGGTTCGCGAAGGTCGCGGTCATCGAGCTTGATCCTTCCTTCGACGCGCCGAAGACGGCATCGCTGCTGCGGCTGGGTACCGACGGCACGTTCGAAACGGTGTACCAGGCGCGCGTGTCCCGCCCGCAACGGTGGCTGCGCTACGACTACGTGAAATTCGATTTCTCCCGGATACGGCAACCGGGCCTGTACGAGATCGAATACGCGGGTCAGCGGACCAAACCCTTCCGCATCGCCGACGACGTGTACGAGCACACCTGGCAGACCAGCCTGGACGGCTTCATGGCGGTACAGATGGATCACGTTTCCGTGCGCGACGCCTACCGCCTCTGGCATGGCATCGCGCACAGGGACGACGCGCAACAGGCGCCACCCAATGTGCAGTCGTTCGACGGCTACTGGATGGGCGCCGACACCTACTCGCCCTTCTCGCCCGGCCAGCACGTCCCGGGCCTGAACGTCGGCGGCTGGTTCGATGCCGGGGATTTCGACAGCGACGTATTCGACCAGTTGCTGACCATCCACAACCTGGCCCTGGCCTACACCACCTTCCATCCGCAGTGGGACGAGTTGACGGTAAACGAGAAGACCCGCCACGTGGTCATGCACCAGCCCGACGGCGTTCCCGACCTCGTCCAGCAGGTGGAGCATGGCGTGTTGCAGACCCTGGCGCAGATCCACGCGTTCGGGCATCCCATCATGGGCGTGCATGCGGCCACGCTCGAGCAATACACCTTCATCGGCGACGCGGCCTCCCAGACCGACGGGCGCATCCACGATGCGCACCTGGGCCCGCACCAGATCCAGGGGGACCGTTCGGGCGCCCCGGACGACCGCTGGGCATGGACCAACTACAACGCTTCGATGGACTACGCGGCGATCTCCTCACTGGCCGCCGCTTCGACCGCATTGTCCGGCGCGAACGACGATCTCGCCCACGATTGCCTGCAGGCCGCGATCACGCTGTGGAAACGCGAGCAGGCGCATCCCGGGCCCGACGCGCCGGCCCGCTTCAACCAGTCGAGCCCTTCGCTCCGCTGGAACGCGGCGGTGGAGCTGCTGATCGCCACGCACGGCGCGCAGCCCTACCGCAAGCAGGTCGAGAAAGGATTCGCGTCCGCCCTGGACGACATGGCCCACCGCGGCTGGACCGCGGTGCGGGCGCTGCCGTATCTGGATTCGACCTACACCGCCCGGTTCCGGAAGGCGCTGTCGGCATGGCTGCCGAAGATGCACAAGCAACTGGCCCGGACCCCGTTCGGGGTGCCGCCGTCGACGGGAGCCTGGGGCAACGCCTCGCAGGTGGCGCGACTCGGCGTCGCCGCCTATTTTCTGCACCGGGCCTTCCCAGACCTGGTCGGTCCCGAGCTTACCCTGCGCACGGCCAACTACCTGCTGGGGACCCATCCGGTATCGAGCGTGTCCTACATCGCCGGGATCGGTGCGGTTTCCAAACCCATGACCTATTCCAACAACCGCGCGGACCACAGCTATATCCCGGGCGGGATGATTCCCGGTTACGTCGTCATCCACCCCGATTTTCCCGAATGCATCAACGACTTCGGCATGCTGTGGTTCGAGGACGAGACGACCATCGGCGCGGCCACCACCTGGATTCTCGACGCGCTTGCGGCAAAAACGGTCGCCGGGCAGGAAGGCGCGGCAGGAAACTCCGGCCGCAAATAATGCAGGGCGGGCGCTGCCCGCCCCACGCCAATGGCGTCGTTCGTGGTTCGATACGCGCAGCGTACCCTGTGTTGAGCCCTTCGACGGGCTCAGGACAGGCCTGCCGAAGCATCACCACGAATGGCGGGAAGTCTTCCGTCCTGCATGTTTTCTTCCCGTCCTTGCACGTTTTCCTGAGGCCCGTTCTCCCTGAGGCATCGAAACCTGTCCCGGGTTTGTCAAAGGGGCTGCTGCACGAAAGCCGGGTCAGGAGGGCCTTGGCGGCCTCTTTTCATTTTTTCGCCCTGCTTTTTTCTTTTTTGCTCTCCATTTCGTTTTCGGTTGCCAGTTGCCGAAATTTGGGTTAGGTTTTGTTGTTAGCGCTATCATTACCCAATGTGATTCCTGCATGAGCTTGGTCGTCGGACTCGATGTGGGCAGTCAGAGTGTCAAGCTGGTTGCCTACGATTTTGCAACGCACCGTATCGTTGCCACCCACAGCCGTGCGCTGGAAATGATCGCGGGCGACGACGGCAGCCGCGAACAGAAACCCGAATGGTGGCTCGACGCCATCCGCGCCTGCTTCGCCAAACTGGCGGCATCGGAGCGCGCACAGGTAGTGGCCCTGGGCGTGTCGGGGCAACAACACGGCTTCGTGCCGCTGGATGCCGCCGGCCGCGTGCTGGCTCCGGCCAAGCTGTGGTGCGACACCAGCACGCAACGCGAGTGCGACGAGATCATGGCCGCCGCCGGCGGCGAACAACAGTGCGTGGCGCTGGCCGGCAACCCCATCCTTGCCGGCTACACCGCCTCGAAACTGCCCTGGACACGCCGTCACCGGCCCGAGGTATACAAGCAACTGGCGAGCATCGCGCTGCCGCACGACTACATCAACTTCTGGCTCACCGGCGAGCGCTGGATGGAGTGCGGCGACGCCTCCGGCACCGGCTGGCTGGACGTGCGCACGCGCAACTGGTCGGCACCCATGCTGGCCGCCACCGACGCCGAGCGCGACCTGGCCGACTGCCTGCCGCCGCTGGTCGAGGCGGACGCCAGCTTCCGCATCGACCCGGCCACGGCCGACGAACTGGGCCTGCCGCACGCGGTGCGCGTGTCCGCCGGCGGGGGCGACAACATGATGGCCGCCATCGGCACCGGCAACGTCCGCGCCGGCGTGCTCAGCGTGAGCCTGGGCACCTCGGGCACGCTGTTCGCGCACGCGGACCGTCCCGTGGTGGACGACGCCGGACGCTGGGCCGCCTTCTGCTCCTCCACCGGCGGCTGGCTGCCGCTGATCTGCACGATGAACTGCACCGTGGCCACGGAAAGCGTGGCGCATGTCCTCGGCTTCGAAAGCCGCGACGGCGACGCGGTCATGGCCGGCACTTCCGCAGGCGCGGGCGGACTGCTGCTGCTGCCGTTCTTCCAGGGCGAGCGCACGCCCAACCTGCCGCACGCACGCGCCAGCCTGCACGGCATGGACACGGGCAACCTCACCCGCGGCAACCTCTATCGTGCTGCCATGGAAGGGGCCAGCTACACGCTGCGCCACGGCTACGACGCCTGGCAGGCCGCCGGCCTGCATTGCGAGGCGATCCGCCTCACCGGCGGCGGCAGCAACAGCCCCGCCTGGCGGCAGATGATCGCCGACCTGTTCGCACTGCCGGTGGACGTGCCCGCCGAGGCCGAAGGCGCGGCCTTCGGCGCCGCCCTGCAGGCGCTGTGGGCGCTGGACCATGCCGAAGGCGGGCAGGCGGACATCGCCGCCATCGCCAACGAGCACGTACGCCTGGCGCCCGAGCTTTCGGCCCGCCCGGACGCGGATGTCGCCGCCGCCTACCGCGACCACTACGAACATTTTTCACGCCACCTGGAATCCGCCGTGGACCGCCACGCGCGTCGGACTGCCGATGACGCCGCCCGGGTTGCTTCCGCATCCTGATCACATACCAACATTCCACGTATCAACGAGGAGACTTTTCATCCCATGAGCACACCCTTCATCGGCAAACGCGAATATTTCCCCGGCATCGGCCGCATCCCCTACGAGGGCCGCGAATCGGACAACCCGCTGTCGTTCAAGTACTACGAGGCCGACCGCAAAATCGGCGACAAGACCATGGCCGAGCACCTGCGCTTCGCCGTGTGTTACTGGCACACCTTCTGCAACACCGGCAACGATCCGTTCGGGCCCGGCACCCGCGTCTATCCCTGGGACCAGGCATCGGACACGCCCATGGGGCGGGCCGAAGACAAGCTCGATGCCGCGTTCGAGTTCTTCACCAAGCTGGGCGTGCCGTACTACTGCTTCCACGACAACGACCTGGCGCCGAACGCCGACAAGGTCAGCGAGTACGAAAGCAACCTCAAGCACATGGTGGCGCTGGCCAAGGAGCGCCAGCAGGCCACCGGCATCAAGCTGCTGTGGGGCACGGCCAACCTGTTCACCCATCCGCGCTACATGAACGGCGCGGCGACCAATCCCGACTTTGCGGTGGTCGCACGCGCCGCGGCGCAGGTCAAGGCGGCCCTGGAGGCCACCGTCGAGCTGGGCGGCGGCAGCTACGTGTTCTGGGGCGGCCGCGAGGGCTACGCCACGCTGCACAATACCGACACCCGGCGCGAGCTGGAGCACTTCGCGCGCTTCCTCGCCGCCGCGCGCGACTACGGCCGCAGCATCGGCTTCCAGGGCAATTTCCTGATCGAGCCCAAGCCGATGGAGCCGATGAACCACCAGTACGACTTCGACGCCTCGACCGTGGTGGGCTTTCTCAAGCAGCACGGCCTGGACCAGGACTTCAAGCTCAACGTCGAGGCCAACCACGCCACGCTGGCCGGCCACACCTTCGAGCATGACCTGCAGATGGCCTCCAACCACGGCCTGCTGGGCAGCATCGACGCCAACCGCGGCAACGCGCAGAACGGCTGGGATACCGACCAGTTCCCCAGCGACCTGTACGATACCGTGGGCGCGATGATGGTGGTGCTGCGCCAGGGCGGGCTGGCACCGGGCGGCTTCAATTTCGACGCCAAGCTGCGCCGCGAGTCCACCGATCCGGAGGACCTGTTCCTGGCCCACATCGGCGGCATGGACTCCTTCGCGCACGGTCTGGAAGTGGCGCATGCGCTGCTGACGCAGACGCCCTGGGAAAGCTGGCGCTCGGAGCGTTATGCCAGTTTCGACAAGGGCCCGGGGCATGATTTCGAACAGGGCAAAATGGACCTGGCCGCGCTGCGCGACCTGGCGGCCGGCCAGGGAGAACCGGCCCAGATCAGCGGCAAGCAGGAACGCTACGAAAACCTCGTCAACCAATATCTGACGCACTGAACCCGGCACGCCGGTATCCGCGTCACGGAGCAAGGCCAGGGCACAAGGCCGCTGCGGACCGATACCGGCACGGGAGGGGAACCAAATCATGATCGCGAACACCGATGGTGTACGAAGCATCCCGGGTGGGGGTGCCGCCGCCGCACAGTCGAGCGAAAACACGCGCCTGGTCGTGCAGATCAGCTGCGTGGCCACGCTGGGCGGCTTCCTGTTCGGCTTCGACAGCGGAGTCATCAACGGCAGCATCGACGGGCTGAAGGCGGCCTTCGGCTCCGGTGCCATCGGCGTCGGTTTCGAAGTCGCCTCGATGTTGCTCGGCTGCGTGATCGGCGCGTTCTTCGCCGGGCGCATGGCCGACCTGTGGGGGCGCCGCTCGATCCTGCTCGTCGCCTCCGTGCTGTTCCTGATTTCGGCGCTGGGAGCGGGCGCGTCCATGGCGGCCTGGTGGTTCATCACCGCACGCGTGATCGGCGGCTTCGCCGTGGGCGCCGCCAGCATCATCGCGCCCGCCTACATCGCCGAGGTGGCGCCGGCACGCTACCGTGGACGCCTGGCCACCATGCAGCAGATCGCGATCATCGCCGGCCTGTTCTGCGCCTTCCTCAGCAACTACCTGCTGGCCCAGGCGGCCGGCGCCTCCACCGGCACGCTGTGGTTCCACCAGGCCGCCTGGCGCTGGATGTTCTGGGTGCAGGCCATCCCCTCCACGCTGTTCCTGGTCTCGCTGGTGTTCATCCCCGAAAGCCCGCGTTACCTGGTGCTGAAGCGGCGCGGCGAAGAGGCCCTGGCGGTAATCGGCCGCCTGTACGGCAAGCACTCCGCACAAGCCAAGTTCGATGAAATCGACGTGTCGCTGGCACGCGACCGGCATCGGCCGCGCCTGTCGGACCTGATCGACAAGGCCCGGGGCCGCGTGCGTCCCATCGTATGGGTCGGCATCGGCCTGGCGGCGCTGCAGCAGCTGGTCGGCATCAACGTGGTGTTCTACTACGGCGCGGTGTTGTGGCAGGCCGTGGGTTTCTCCGAAAGCGACGCCCTGCTGATCAACGTGGTGTCCGGCGCGCTGAGCATCGGCGCCTGCGTGATCGCCATCGTGCTGATCGACCGCATCGGCCGCAAGCCCC
>CAZMMO010000008.1:16176-20154 GCA_964567365.1 uncultured Rhodanobacteraceae bacterium
ATCGGCGCCTGCGTGATCGCCATCGTGCTGATCGACCGCATCGGCCGCAAGCCCCTGCTGTGGGTCGGTTCGGTGGGCATGACGATCGCCCTGGCCCTGGTCGCCATCGCCTTCACCCACGGCACGCTCGATGCCGCCGGACAACTGGTGCTGCCGCAGGCCTGGGGCACGCTGGCGCTGGTCGCCGCCAACGTATACGTGGTGTTTTTCAACGCCTCGTGGGGGCCGGCCATGTGGGTGATGCTCGGCGAGATGTTCCCGAACCAGATCCGCGGTTCGAGCCTGGCGGTGGCCGGCGCCGTGCAATGGCTGTCGAACTTCGCCATCACCGTGAGCTTCCCGATCCTGCTGGTCGGCATCGGCCTGGCCGGCACCTACAGCCTGTATACGATCGCGGCCGCCCTGTCGATCTTCTTCGTGATCTTCTGCGTACGCGAGACGCGCGGCAAGGAACTGGAGCAGATGGAAGGCTAGGGCCGGGAACGATGTACAGCCATTCCCTCACACGGCCGCATGCCCGGCCGGTCGACGGCGCGGCGTGGTGCCGCGCCTCAGGTGCCCGAGCGCGGCGGAGCCACCGAATCGCGCACCACCAGTTGATGCGCCATCACGTGGTCGACCACGACCCGGGTCTCGCCCGGGTTGCGCCGGATGGCGCGCAGCAGGACGTCGATCGCCGAACGCGCCATGCTGGCGATCGGCTGCCGCACAGTGGTCAGCTCGGGCCACACGGTGGTGGCCGTGGAGGTGTCGTCGAAGCCCACGATGGACAGGTCCTGCGGCACGCTCAGTCCGCGCCGGTGCGCTACCGACACCGCGGCGGCGGCCATGTCGTCGTTGCTGGCAAAAATCGCGGTGGGCGGCTCGGGCAGCGCCAGCAGCTTCTCCGCCGCATCCAGTCCCGAGCGGTAGGAAAAGTAGCCTTGCTGGACCAGGCTCGGATCCGGGACGATGCCCGCTTCCTCGAGCGCGGCCCGGTAGCCCTCGACGCGCCGCATGCTGGCCATCTGTCCGGGATGGCCCTTGATGCAGGCGATGCGGGTATGGCCCGCCCGGATCAGGTATTCGGTGATTTCCTTGCTGGCCAGGAACCCGTCGATGCGCACGCTGGAGATGTCCGGGTTGAAGTATCCCGGAGCGATCGCCACCACCGGCACGCCGGCGCTGATCAGTTCCCCGATGACCACCGTCGATTCGCACAGCGGCGCCGGCAGCAGCACGCCGCCCACGCTTTTGGCCAGGGCGCGCGCGGCCCTGCGTTCGGCGGCGCTGTCGAAGCCTTCCCAGTCGTCCACGACCAGTTGCGCCGCGGTGCTCATCGTGCCGTGCAGCACCCCCAGCAGCAGCTCGCGCAGGTAGCCGCCGCTGGGGTTGGTGTAGATCAAGGCGATGCGCGCATTCTGCGCGGCGGCGAGGGAACTGGCCGCGCGATTGGGCACGTACTCCAGCTCGTGCACGGCCTGCATCACCCGCTCGCGGGTCGATTCGCGCACCTTGCCGCGGCCGTTGACGACCCGCGAGACCGTCATCGGCGAGACTTTGGCCAGGGCCGCCACCTCGTCGATCGTGACCGCTCTTCCCTTGCGGCGAACCGATTTCCTGCCCGTCTTCTTCAATGCCGTTTTCCTTCTGCAGGCGTGCGGCCATGAACACCGCGACGCAGTGGCCGCCAACCCGGATGCCCGGTCCGATGGTATGCCCAACATGAGCATATTTCGATACTCCATAGTGGCAAGCCATCGCCTCCACGGCAACGCCGGCCCGAGTCAGGCGGCCGCCCGCGCCGGGTGTGCCCGACGCCTGGCCGCCCTCTGCCTGCTCGCGCTGATCGCCTGCCTGTGCGCGGGCCTGGCCCACGCCGAGGACGGCTACGACCTGTGGCTTCGCTACCGGCCGCTGCCCGGCGCATGGGCCCAGACCTACCGCAACCACGCGACGCAACTGGTGGCCGGCACGGCGACGCCGACCCAGGCCGCCACCCGCAAGGAGCTGCTGCGCGGCCTGGGCGGCCTGCTCGGCAAGACGCCGCCGCTGTCCGCCACGGTGACCCGCGATGGCGCCCTCCTCGTCGGCACCCCGGCCTCCTCGCCAGCGATCGCCAAACTGCACCTGCCCCTGCAGGACCTGGGCAACCAGGGCTACCTGATCAAGAACGTGACCGTGGACGGCCATGCGGCCACCGTGATCGCCGGCAACACCGACATCGGCGTCCTGTATGGCGCCTTCCACTTCCTGCGCCTGCTGCAGACCGAGCGCCCCGTCGGCAAGCTCGACCTGCGCGACAAACCGCGCATCAAGCTGCGCATTCTCGACCATTGGGATGACCTGGACCGCCACGTCGAGCGCGGCTATGCCGGCGAGTCGATCTGGAACTGGTGGACGCTGCCGGGCTACCTGTCTCCGCGCTACACCGACTACGCGCGCGCCGACGCCTCGATCGGCATCAACGGCGCCGTGCTCAACAACGTCAACGCCGACCCGATGATCCTGACGCCGAGGTACCTGAAGAAAGTGGCCGCCCTGGCCGGGGTCTTCCGTCCCTGGGGCATCCGCGTCTACCTCAGCGTGCCGTTCAATGCGCCGATGAAACTGGGCGGCCTGAAGACCGCCGACCCGCTCGACCCGCAGGTACGCCATTGGTGGCAGACCAAGGTCGATGCGATCTACCGCTTGATCCCCGACTTTGGCGGCTTCCTGGTCAAGGCCGATTCGGAAGGCCAGTCCGGACCGCAGGACTACGGTCGCACCCACGCCCAGGGCGCCAACATGCTCGCCGCCGCGCTGGCGCCGCACGGCGGCGTGGTGATGTGGCGCGCCTTCGTCTACACCAACCGGCCCGGCGAGGACCGCGTCAAGCAGGCCTACGAGGAGTTCAAGCCCCTGGACGGCAAGTTCGCCTCCAACGTCCTGCTGCAGGTGAAGAACGGCCCGCTCGACTTCCAGCCGCGCGAACCCTTCAGCCCGCTGTTCGGTGCCATGCCGAAAACGAACCTGATGATGGAGTTGCAGATCACCAAGGAATATCTGGGCTTTGCCACCCACCTGGTCTACCTGGGCACCCTGTTCAAGGAAGCGCTCGCGGACGACACCATGGTGCACGGCAAGGGCTCGACCGTGGCCAAGGTGATCGACGGGGCCCTGAACGGGCACACGTTGACCGGCATCGCCGGCGTGGCCAATACCGGCAGCGACCGCGACTGGTGCGGCTCGGACTTCAACCAGGCCAACTGGTATGCCTTCGGCCGCCTGGCCTGGAACCCGCGGCAGTCCGCGCGCCGCATCGCCGAGGACTGGGTGCGCATGACCTTCTCCAACGACCCGGCCTTCGTCAAACCCGTGGTGGACATGATGATGGGCTCGCGCCAGGCGGCGGTCGACTACATGACGCCGCTGGGCCTGGCCCATCAGATGGGCACGGGCAGCCACTATGGTCCCGCGCCGTGGGTCGACGACCTGTCGCGCGCGGACTGGAACCCGGTGTACTACAACCGCGCCGACAAGCACGGCATCGGCTTCGACCGCACCGCCTCGGGCAGCGATGCCGTGGCGCAGTACGCGCCGCCGGTGGGCCAATGCTTTGCCGATCTGGACTGCGTGTCCGACAAGTACCTGCTGTGGTTCCACCACCTGCCCTGGAACTACCGCATGCCCTCGGGCCGCACGCTGTGGCAGGCGCTGGTGTACCGCTACACGCGCGGCGTGGACGCGGTGAAGAAGATGCGCGCCACCTGGCGCTCCCTGAAGGGCGACATCGACACCGAACGCTACCGCAAGGCCGCCGCGTTCCTGGCCATCCAGCAGCGCGAGGCGCAGTGGTGGCGCGATGCCAGCATCGCCTACTGGCAAAGCCTCAACGGCCTGCCGCTGCCGCCCGGCTACGCGCCGCCGGCGCATTCGCTGAAGTACTACCAATCGCTGCAGTTTCCCTACGCCCCCGGGCAGAGCCAGCCATGAGAAGAAAACCCGCCATGCCCATCC
>CAZMMO010000009.1:0-16454 GCA_964567365.1 uncultured Rhodanobacteraceae bacterium
TCTGCAAGCAGGTGTTCCGCGAGCTGCCGATGGAGTTCGCCGTCGAAGCCAAGGCACTGCTGGAAGTCAGCCTGGAAGGCGCGGTGGGTTGAGGGCCGGGAATGGGGAATGGGGAACCGGGAATCGGTTCACCTCCTCAACTCCTGGCGGTCGACCTGCAAGTTTCAAATCATTTCCCATTCCCCATTCTCAATTCCCAATTCCCATGCTTAGAATCGAAAACCTGCATGCCCGCGTCGAGGGCAAGGACATCCTCAAGGGCCTGTCGCTGGAAATCAAACCCGGCGAGGTACATGCCGTCATGGGCCCCAACGGCGCCGGAAAATCCACGCTGGGCAACGTGCTCGCCGGACGCGAGGGCTACGAGGTCACCGAGGGCAGCGTCAGTTTCTGCGGGCAGGACCTGCTGGCCCTGGCGCCCGAGGAGCGCGCCAGCGCCGGCGTGTTCCTGGCCATGCAGTACCCGGTGGAAATTCCCGGCGTCAACAACACCTATTTCCTGCGCACCGCGCTCAACGCCCAGCGCAAGTCGCGCGGCGAGGACGAGCTTGATTCCATGCATTTCCTGAAGCTGGTGCGCGAAAAGCTCAAGGTGATGAACCTGTCCAACGAGCTGTTGCAGCGGGCCGTCAACGAAGGCTTCTCCGGCGGCGAAAAGAAGCGCAACGAGGTTTTCCAGATGGCCCTGCTGGAGCCGAAGCTGGCGATCCTGGACGAAACCGATTCGGGCCTGGACATCGATGCCCTGCGGCAGGTCGCCGAAGGCGTCAACTCTCAGCGCTCGCCGCAGCGTTCGTTCCTGCTGATCACCCACTACCAGCGCCTGCTCGATTACATCGAGCCGGACTTCGTGCACGTGCTGGCCGACGGACGCATCGTCGAAAGCGGCGACAAGTCCCTGGCGCACAAGCTCGAGGAACAGGGTTACGCCTGGCTCGACGAGAACCAGGCGGCGGGAGCCGCATGATGGCGACGCCTTTCCTGACCGCCGTGGCCGAGCACGCAGCCGACGTGCTGGCCACGCTGCCCGGCTCCGATCTGGCATGGCTGGATGCGGCCCGGCGTACGCAACTGGAGGCCTTCCTGCGCGACGGCCTGCCCGGTGCGCACAACGAGGCCTGGAAATACACGGCTCTGCGGGCGCTCGAGCGCCAGGCGTTTGTCCACGGAGACGCTGCGGCTGCTTCGCGTAAAGTGGATGCAGACAGCCTGACCTTGCCGGGCGTGGACGGTCCGCGCCTGGTGTTCGTCAATGGCGCCTTCCGCGCTGACCTGTCGCGGCTGGACGAATTGCCTGAAGGCCTGGGTGTGCAGCCGCTGTCGCAGGCCCTGGCCACGGATGCCGAACCCCTGCGGTTTTTCCTGACGCGCGACTGGGAGCATCTGGCCGACGCCTTCGCCCGCCTGAACGCCGCCCTGGCCGGCGACGGCGTGGTGCTGCGCGTGAAGGCGGGGCGGCGCGTCGAGACACCGGTGCATGTCGTGCACGTGGGCGCTCCGGCCGAGACCGATTTGTCCTGGCACCTGCGCAGCGTGATCGAGGTGGGCGAGGGCGCGTCCCTGCGCCTGGTCGAGCACCATGTGGACAGCCAGGCGCACGCCTACCTGGGCACGCTGGTTTCCGACGTGGTGTTGCGTGAAGGCGCATCCCTGGACTGGGTGATGTTGCAGGATGCGGCCGCCAAGGCCACGCTGGTGCGCCGCCACACATTGCGCCAGGACGCGCGTTCGACGGCGCGGATCCATGCGCTGGAACTGGGCGGCAAACTGGTGCGCAACGACATCGACGTCGAACTGCGTGGCGACGATGCGCGGCTGGAGACCCGCGGCGTCTTCGTGCCGCATGCGCGTCAGCATCTGGATACACACCTGGACATCCGCCACGCCGCCCTGGACACCTCCAGCCACGCCTTGTGGCGCGGGGTTGCCGACCAGGGCGGGCATGGCGTGTTCCATGGCCAGATCGTCGTCGACCCGGGTGCCGACGGCACCGACGCCTCGCTCTACAACAAGAACCTGCTGCTGTCGCGCCAGGCCGCCATCGACACCCAGCCGGTGCTGGAGATCTACGCCGACGAGGTGATGGCCAACCATGGCGCCACGGTCGGCCAGCTGGACGAGCAGGCCCTGTTCTACCTGCGTTCGCGCGGCATTGCCCTGGACATGGCCCGCAACCTGCTGACCGCCGCCTTCTGCCGCGTGGCGCTCGATTCACTGGACAACGAACCGCTGCGCGGGCACCTGGATGCCCTGCTGATGCGGGTGCTGCCCGTCGACGGGGAAAAGGCATGAACGCCAGGCCCGAACTTGCCACCGTGCTGGACGTGGAACGGATCCGTCGGGATTTTCCGATTCTCACGCGGCGCGTGCACGACAAGCCGCTGGTGTACCTGGACAGCGCCAACACCGCGCAGAAGCCGCGGGTGGTGATCGATACGGTCAGCCGTTTCTTCGAACACTCCAACGCCAACGTGGCGCGCGCCGTGCACCAGCTCGGCGACGAGGCAACCACGGCCTACGAGGCCACGCGCGACAAGCTGGCGGCCTTCATCGGCGCCAACTCGCGCGACGAGATCGTGTTCACTTCCGGCACCACCCAGGCCACCAACCTGGTCGCCTACAGCTACGCGTTGCCGATGCTGAAGCCGGGCGACAGCATCCTGACCACGCAGATGGAACACCACGCCAACATCGTGCCGTGGCAGTTGGTGTGTGGACGCAGCGGCGCCTCGTTGAAGGTGGCGCCGATCACCGAATCGGGCGAGTTGATCGTCGAGGAATTCGTCCAGCGGCTGACCCCGGACGTGAAGCTGGCCTGCGTGGCGCACGTGTCGAACGTGCTCGGCACGATCAATCCGGTGCGGCAACTGGCGCGCGAGTGCCGCAAGCGCGGCATCCCGCTGCTGGTCGACGGATCGCAGGCGGCGCCGCACCTGCCCCTGGACGTGAAGTCGCTCGGTTGCGATTTCTATGCGCTCACCGGCCACAAGATGTGCGGTCCCACCGGCACCGGCGCCCTGTGGGCCCGGCGCGAGCACCTGGAATCCATGCCGCCGTTCTTCGGCGGCGGCGAGATGATCCGCGAGGTGAAATTCACCGGCACCACCTTCGTCGACCCGCCGCACAAGTTCGAGGCCGGCACGCCCAACATTGCCGGCTTCGTCGGATTGGGCGCGGCCATCGATTACCTCAACGACCTGGGCATGGACCGCATCGCCGCGACCGAGCACGAGCTGGGCACTTATGCCCTCGAGGCACTGGACCGCGTGCCCGGCCTGCGCATCTACGGCCAGGCACCGGAGCGGGCCGCGGTGTTCTCGTTCCTGATCGAGGGCATTCATGCCCACGACCTGGCCACGATGCTGGACCTGGAGGGCGTGGCGGTGCGTTCGGGCCATCATTGTGCGCATCCGCTGATGCAGTTCTACGACGTGCCGGCGACGGTGCGCGCCTCGCTGGCGTTCTACAACACGCGCGCGGAAATCGATCGTTTTGTCAAGGCCATCGGCCGTGTGCGCAAGCTGCTGGCCTGATGATCGCCGTGGCTACTGGCGTGTGTGTGTAGGAACGCACCTGGGCGCGACAGCATCAGCGTTCAATGAACATCAAGACTGTCGCGCCCAGGTGCGCTCCTACACAAAAACGGTCCGGAATGAATGGCGCCCGGCAGGGATGCGGGCAAGCGATGAATCCATGGGAATCCTGCCTGCATGACTCAATCAGCCGATGCCGTTTTCCGCCTTGCCACCGCCGCCGATGTCGCGGCCGTGGTGGCGCTGGTCCAATCGGCCTATCGCGGTGAGGCCAGCCGCGCCGGCTGGACCACCGAGGCCGATCTGCTGGATGGCCAGCGCGTCGATCCCGCGGGCGCGGCCGAGGTGATCGGGCGTCCCGACAGCCTGGTCCTGCTGCTCGAAGAGGGCGGGGAATTGCTGGCCTGCGCCCACCTCGAGAAACGTGGCGACGCGGGCTATTTCGGCATGTTCGCCGTGCGTCCCGGACAACAAGGGAAAGGCACCGGACGTCGCGTGCTGGCCGAAGCCGAGCGTCTAGCGCGTGCGCGCTGGGGCGTCACCCGGATGAGCATGAGCGTGATCGATCTGCGCGAGGAATTGATCGCTTGGTACCAGCGTTGCGGTTACCGGCGTACCGGCGAACATGCGCCGTTCCCGTATGGCGACGAGCGCTTCGGCATTCCGCTCCGTGACGACCTGCGTTTCGAGCGGCTGGAAAAATCCCTGTCGGAAAACGAGGAAATGAACGCATGAGCGAGTGGGTTGACGCGGGTACCCGCGGCGAGTTGCTGCCGGGAGAATTCAAGGTCGTGTGGGACGAGGACACGCCGATCGCGGTGTACAACATTGACGGCGATCTGTACGCCATCGAGGACACCTGCACGCACGACGGCGGCGATCTGGCCGGCGGCGAGGTGTTCGGTTTCGAGGTCGAGTGCCCGCGCCATGGCGCGCGTTTCGACGTGCGCACCGGTGCCGTGACCCGGCCGCCCGCCGTCACGCCGGTGGCGTCGTTCCCGGTCAAGGAGGAAGACGGCCACATCTGGACGCGCGACAACCGCTACGACTGAGCCGGACGGCGGCCCCTGTCCACCGGTTCGAACCCGTCACGTGTAGGAGCGCACCTGGGCGCGATAGGCTCAGGACTCATTGAACGCTGATGCGTGGGCCGACCGCGGCAAGATCAGATCTTCTACGGGGCGTGATGGGCTCAAGGCTCATTGGATGCTGATGCCATCGCGCCCGGGTGCGCTCCTACAATAAAAAGGAAGGTTTGGACCGGTTCCGCCGGCACCGCGTCAAAACAGTTCGCGCCGGTAGCGTCCTTCGTCGCGCAAGGATTGGACCGCCGCGGCACCCAGCACGTCTTCCAGCACGACCTGCACGCCGTCGCCCATGGCCGGGCTGCCGCAGACCATGACGTGGGCCCCGTGTTGCAGCCATGCGTGCAGCAGACTTGCACGCGTGCGCAGGCGATCCTGCACGTGACCATCGCCGGCGCGCGAGAAGCAGACGTCCAGCTCCGGCAGCACGCCTGCCGCCTGCCAATGCCGCAGCCGGGCCAGCGCGTGGCCATCGTGTTGCGGGTGGCGCTCGCCGTAGACCAGCCAGGCCGGCGCCCGTGCCGCGGCGGCGGCGCGTTGCTGCAGCATGCCCAGGAAGGGTGCGATGCCGACGCCGTTGGCGATGAGCAGCACCGGAGCGTCCGCCGGCGGGGCATGGAAGTGCGGGCACGGATGCAAGCGAGCGGTCATCGCGGCGGAGCCGGAGACCGCGTCGCTCAGGTGGCCCGAGGCCAGGCCGGCATGGCCGTCGAGGTGCGTGCGGCGTACCAGGATGCGCACGCAACCGTCCGCGGGCACGGAGGCGATGGAGTAGCTGCGTGCGGTCAGGGCAGGCAGTTTCCGTACCAGGGTTTGTGCGTCGTGCCCCATCCAGACGGCGGGGTCGCGGGGCGGTTCGCAGTGGGCCAGCGCCTGGCGCAGGGGAAGCTCTTCCCCCGCCAGTCTCACCGGCGTGTCGGCATCGAGATTCCACAGGCGCAGCCAGGCGTCGATGCGGTCCGGCGACGGCGCGATGCGCACGTCCAGCAGGTCGCCGGGCTGCCATGCCGCGGAGCGGTCGGGAAGGGCGAAATCCAGCTCGAACAGCGGCGCGGTTTGTGCCCCCGGATTGAGCCGGCGATGCCGCGTCAGATGCCAGACCGTGAACGGAGCCTCGTGCCTCGTGGCCGGGGGTTCTCCGTCGCCCGCACCGGCGATGCGCCAGTGGTGGCCCAGTTGCCGCCGCCAATGCGCGAGTGCCGCGGCGTCGGCCTCGTGCATCTCCACCGGCGCGAACAACAGATGTGCGCCGCGCTGGTGCAGCCACAGCGACAGCCTGCGCCCGAAGCCGCAGAAGGTTTCGTAGCGGCGGTTGCCCAGGGCCAGTACGGCGCAACGCAGCTTCGACAGGTCGGGTGCCGCGTCGCCGCGCATGCAGCGCCGCACGAAATCCAGCGCGCTGTCCGGCGGGCCGCCGTCGCCGTAGCTGGCGACCACGAACAGGGCATGCCCGACGTGGGCGTGCAGGGCGGCGGCGCCGGAGCCGTCCAGGGCCAGCACGCGCGGCGCCATGCCGGCCCGGCGCAGCCAGCCCGCGGTGCGCCAGGCCAGGCCCTCGGCCGTGCCGCTCTGGCTGGCATGCAGCACCAGGATCGCCTCGCCCGTGTCGGAACCGGTACCAGCGCCGGCCGGAAGCCGCTCGCGTCTTGCCCGCGCCGCCTTGCTGCGGCGTTGCCACCACAACCAGACGCCGGTGATGAAAAACAGGGGCATCAGCAGGGAGGCCAGCGACATCAGGTACAGGCCGGTCGTGCCGAAGAAACTGCCCGCGTGCAGGGGATACAGCGCGCCGATGAAACGGCGGCCACGCGGCAGGTCGGCGTAGTCCTGCCGCGAGAGGACAGTGCCGCTGGTGGCGTCCAGGTGCAATGTGTTCCAGGCGCGCTCATGGGCGCTTTGCGGGGTCTGGTAGCGCAGGCGCAGCGGCGTGCCCGGCTGGCTGGTCAGGCTGAGGTTGGCGCGGGTGGCGTCGGGCACGAGCTGGCGGAACCGGGACCAGGCCGTATCGGCCGGGAGCAGCGGTGCGTTCGGGTCGCCCGCCGGCGGCGCGCGCGGGCGCAGAGAGCCGGTGACGCCCGCCATGCTGTTCAACGCGTTGCGGTAGAAGTCGTAGGACCACCACAGCCCGGTCAGGGCGGCCAGCAGGTAGAACGCCAGCAGCCAGGTGCCGAAGATGGCATGCAGGTGCCACAGCAGGTTGCGCCCGTGCAGGCGAAGATCCAGTTTCAGCCACGCGCGCAGTGAACGCATGTGCCTGGGCCAGCGCAGGACCAGGCCGGTGAGCGCGAGCAGGATCAGCGCCGCGGTACTGGCGCCGACGATCTGCTTGCCGATCGGGCCGGCGGCCAGGCGCCGGTGCAGGTCCTCGGCCGTGCGGAAGAAGTCGGTGCCGTGCAGCGGGCCCAGCACGGCGCCGGTATACGGGTTGACCGCGATCCGCAGCCCGCCGCGGCGCTGGCCCGGCTTGGCCATGTTTACCAGGACCGCTTCCCGGTCGCCCTGCCAGGACAGGCTGCGCGGTTGCCGCTCCGGCCAGGCCGCCTGCGCAGCGGCGATCAGCGTGTCCGGCGGCAGTGGCGCGGCCGTGGCCGGAGCCGAAAGGTGCAATTGCGGGTTGACCAGGCCGAGCAGCGGTTTCTCGAATCCGATCAGGCCGCCGGTCACGCCGACCACGACCAGCACCATGCCGGCGGACAGGCCGATGATCCAGTGCAGGCGGAACAGCAGGCGTTTGAGCAGAAAAGGCATTGGGCGGTCGACGGGTTGCGGAAGGAGCCGGCAGGTGGATGCGGATGAATAAGAACACAAATGAGAATTGTTCGCAATAAATAGCCGAGGTGCAGGCGCAACCATGACGGATGGCCGGTTGCTTCGTCGTCGCGGATGCCTCAAGGTGAGGCGGGGCCGCGCGTCCGCGCGGGAACGTTTCCATCCGAGCAAACCGAGAAAACCATGCAGCATCCGATCCGGCGTTCCCGTCACGTGTGGTTGGCTGTGCTTGGCCTGTGCGTCCCGGCGTTGGCGCTGGCGCAGCCGGCCGTGCCGGCAAGCGCGGGCAGCGCGCCCGCCGCCGCGTCCAGCAGCGCGACGGCCATGGAGCCCATCCCGTTTGCGTCGCCGCATGCCGGGGACTTCAAGACACCCAGCGCCGCCGATGCCTGGGGCGGACCGCGCAAGGCCTCCGATCCCACGCTGTCGGACGAGGTGACCAGCTACACCATCCACGCGACGCTGGACCCGGACCGGCACACCGTGGACGCCAGCGAGCGCATGACCTGGCGCAACCGCAGCAAGCGGCCGGTGGACAAGGTCTATTTCCACCTGTACCTCAATGCTTTTGAAAACCCGGGTAGCACCTGGTTCACCGAACGGCGCATGTTCTCCGGCAGCGGCGGCTCGCGCGGCGCGGCCAAGCTGAAAAAAGGCGAGTGGGGTTACATTGACCTCAAGCAGGTCGAGCAGGACGGACAAAAGGTTTCCTGGCGCTACGTGCAGCCGGACAACGGCCCCAGGACCGACCGCACCGTAGTCGAGTTCGATCTTGCCAGGCCGGTGCCGGCGGGTGGCACGCTGACCCTGGACATCAAGTTCCACGACAAACTGCCGCGCGTGGTCGAGCGCACCGGCTGGTTCGGCAAGTTCCATCTGGTCGCGCAGTGGTTTCCCAAGATCGGCGTGCTGGAGTTGCCCGGCGAGCGTGGCGCCACGCATCCGCGCTGGAACGTGCACGAGTTCCATTACCACAGCGAGTTCTACGCCGATTACGGCAACTACGACGTCACCCTGACCGTGCCGAAGAACTACACCGTCGGCGCCGTGGGCGTCCAGCAGGGCAAGCCGGTCATCGACGGCGACCAGGCCACCTACCGCTTCGTGCAGCATGACGTGGAGGATTTTGCCTGGGTGGCGGCGCCCGACTATGGCGTCCAGACCACCACCTGGACCGGCCCCGGCAGCCCCGAGGTCACGGTCAAGGTGATCTATCCACCCGAATACAAGGCCGTCGCCAAGCCGATCCTGAAGGCGACGACCGATGCGCTGACGTATTTTTCCCAAACGCTGGGCCCGTATCCCTACCAGACGGTCACGGCGGTGGCGCCGCCCTACAACGCGGGCGAAGCCGGCGGCATGGAATACCCCACCTTCTTCACGGCCGAAGGCATGTCCGAGGTCACGCCGGGCACGTTGAGCCAGTACATCATCGACTTCGTCACCATCCACGAATTCGGCCACGGCTATTTCATGGGCATCCTGGGCTCGAACGAGTTCGAGGAGCCGATGCTCGACGAGGGGATGAACCGCTACTGGGACGACCGCATGCTTGCCGACCGCCACCAGAAGGTGCATCTGACCTCGCCATGGCTGAAGTGGCTGGGCATCGACCCGGCCGTCGACGACTTCGTCCTGGGACGGATGCGCGGCGTGCTGGCATACAACTTCCCCAGCGATCCGCTGGACGAGAACTCGTGGGACCGCATGTCCAACCGCAGCTACGGCTCGGTCTACATGCGCACCGCGACGACCATGCGCACGCTGGAAAACCTGGTCGGTCACGCGGCCATGGAGCGCGGCATGAAGCTGTATTACGAACGCTGGAAATTTCGCCACCCCGATGCGGCGGACCTGCGCGACGCGCTGGCCGAGGGCACCGGGCGGCCCAGGCTCGTCGACGCGATCTTCAACGACGAGGTCTACGGCACACGCCGGGTGGACGACCGCGTGGTCGGCATCCACAGCATCTCGCTGCAGCCGCGGGCCGGCAGCCACCTCGAGGATGGCAAGCGCGTCACGCGCACCCAGGACCAGGTCGACAAGACCGTGGCGGCGGCCCGCAAGGCCTGGGAGAAGCAGCACCCCGGGGCCAGGCACGGCGGGCCGTACCCGTGGCGCAGCTACGTCACGGTCAAGCGCGACGGCGCGGCCCTGCCGGAAACGCTCAAGGTGACTTTTGCCGACGGCTCGACCAGGACGGTCGCGTGGCATGACGGCAGCCGCTGGAAGCGCTTCCACTGGGATGCGCCGACCAAGGTGGTGTCCGCCGAACTCGATCCCGAACACAAGATCCTGCTCGATGCCGACAAGCTCAACGACAGCCTGGCCGTCGAGGCCGACCATGCCGCCGCCCGGCGCTGGACGGCCGATGTCGCGACGCTGGCCAAGAGCCTCTACACATTCGTGGTGACGCTATGAAGAACAGGCAACGTGTGGGTTGGGGCGCTTTCCCCAGGGCACTGTTGGTGGCCTTGCAATGGCGGGTGATGCTGATCTGGATCGTGCTGATGGCGGTGCCCACGTTGATCGTGGCCTTGCCGGTGGACCAGGCCCTGGGCGCCCTGCTCGATCATTCCGTGCATTCGGCGGCCCTGGCGCAAAAGTTCCACGGGTTGCTGATGAGCGACGTGCTGTTTTCGATCCTCCGCCACAACGGCAGCGTGATCGGCGGAGCGCAGCTGGCCGGGTGGATCGTCACGCTCGCGTTGTCGCCGTTTCTGACCGGCGTGGTGGTGACGGCGGTGCGCGGCGAGCGCCATCCGGGGCTGGGTGGCTTGATGCACGGAGGGCTTGCCCAGTACTGGCGCATGCTGCGGCTGATGTTGTGGTCGCTGATTCCCTACGCCATCGCGGTGACCCTCGGCACGGTCGCCCTCCATGCCGCGCAGGCGCGTGCGCATTCGGCCGTCCTGGAATCGGCGGCCGATCACGGCCTGCTGGCGGCCCGGATCATCCTGGTGGTCCTGCTGGTCCTGGCGCACGCGATCATGGAATCGAGCCGCGCCCAGGTGGCCGCGGACGAGCACCTGCGTTCGGCCACGCGGGCTTTCGGGCGCGGCATCGCCATGCTGGTGCGCCGTCCGCTGGCGACGCTGGGTCTGTACCTTGGCACCAGCATCGTCGGCTACGTGCTGGCGGGCCTGGTGGGCATGCTGCGGATCCGTACCGACGCCGTGGGCGTCGGCGGCTACCTCGCGGCCATCGTGCTGACGCAGTTGATCGTGGTGATCCTGGCCTGGCAGCGTACCGCGCGCATCGGCGCGCTGGCCATGGTGGCGCGGGCCTCCTCGTCGCGCCGCCGGCACGGCGGCGGTGCCACCCTGGCGCCCGCCATCTGACCACAAGCGGCAGGGCAGGCACTGCCCGGATCGTGGGTTCAGGGAGTAGGCGGATCCAGCGTGTCCCGGGAGGCCTCCGGCAGGGTCAGCCGCACCAGCACGATTTCGCCGCCGCCGTCGATCAGTACGCGCGTGCCGGCTCGTGGCCGGATCCATGCGGCATGGCCGGCTTCCAGCGGCAACCGCTCGTCGCCGGCACCCACGTCGGCCTGCCCGCCCAGCAGGTAGGCGAACCAGCGCGTATCCGCGCGTGGCAGCAACACCATCGAACCCAGCAGGGGGCGTACCACCAGGTCGCCGTCCACGCCATGGCGCATCGTCAGGTCGAGTTCGCGTCCCGGTTCGTCGGGCCAATGGCGGGTGGCGTGCCGGTCGCCATCGAAACACAGCGCTTGCAGACGCCGGGCTTCCAGCGTGCCCCCGTCCGCAAAACGCAGCTGCAGGTTGCCGTCCAGCGGTGCCAGTTGCCGGCGAACGCCCGGCAGCCGTTGCAGGTCGCCATCGGCATTGGTGTGCGTCACGCAGATGCGCCACAGCCATCGTTCGGGGTCGGGGCCGGCAGCCAGCTCGGTGGTTGTGCCGCCACCATTGGCCCAGGCTTGCCGTCGGAAGCTGGAGGGAGGGATGACTTGCAGCATGGGTGGGTATGCCCCGACCGAGACGTTCCCATTGTGACGGATGGGCGCTGCCGGCGGGGGAGTCAGCGGGCCGGGGCGTAGTAGGCGTACATGTAGGTGGGTACGCCCAGGAACTCCCGGTCCTCGACGCATTCGCCGCCGAGGCGCTCGGCGACGCGGAGGGAGGCGTCGTTGCCGTGCCGGACCAGGCTGATGACGCGCTGGCAATGCAGGCGGCGCCAGGCGAAGGGCAGGATGGCGGCGCCGGCCTCGGTGGCATAGCCGTGGTGGCGGTATTCGGGGCGCAGCATCCAGCCCAGTTCGATATCGGGCCAGCCCTCCGGCTTCATCAGGCCGACGCGGCCCAGGAAGGCATGATCCTCGCGCGTTTCCACCGCCCACATGCCGAAGCCGCGCAGTTTCCAATGACCCAGCAGCATGGCCATGGAGCGCCATGCGTTCATGCGGTCGAGCGTGTGGCCGTCACCGACCCAGCGCGTGCATGCCGGGTCGGCGAGCATGGAGGCGTAAGCGTCGAAGTGTCGCTCGCGCAGGGCAGTCAGTCGCAGGCGTCGGGTTTCGATCTCGGGGATGTCATGCATGTCGAAGCAAGGACACCCACACGGGTGGGTGCGGCCGGATTCCCAAATCAGGGACCCATTTTCCCACTGTCTTGCGACAAGATAAATGCTTGATTCGGAAACCTCTTTCTGAAGATGCCCGTCCCTGGGCCGTGACTTCTCCCGTGAGCGTCCGCGGATCAGTGCTTGGCGCGGTGGCCGGCGGTCTTGGCGGGATGCCCCTGCAGCACGATGCTGCCCTTGTTGTGGGCCAGCGTGGCTTGCCCGATGCCCTTGACCTTGGTCAGCTCGGCGACGCTCTTGAACGGGCCGTGGGCCTTGCGATACGTGACGATGGCCTGGGCCTTGGCCAGGCCCACGCCATCGAGGGCGGCGGCGATGGTGGTCGCGTCGGCCCGGTTGACGTTGACGGGCGTGGAAGCGAAGGCGGGCAGGCTGCATGCCATGGCCAGCGCCAGTACGGCGAGTTTGCGGATCATGGAATTCTCCCTGGTTGGAATGAAGCGGCGCCACCGGCACCGCAGGCCCAGTCTGGTCCGGCGCCCAGAGCGTGGCTGCCGGTGCGTGCCGGCAATGCGGGTGCGTCCGCAGGGCTCTTCGGTGTCGGCCTTTGCCGATGCGGATGTGGGCATGGACCTCAGTCTGTTGTCGCAGAACGCGGCCTACATCGCTGTTAGAATGGGCGTTTTCCGCTACGCGAGGCCGCGCAATGGATACCCGACGGATCCAGTCTTATGTCAACGGCGTGTGGGACGAGGAGATCGTTCCGCAACTGGTCGAGTACATCAAGATCCCCAACAAGTCGCCCCTGTACGACGCCAAATGGGTCGAGCACGGTTACATGGAGCAGGCGGTCGAACAGTTGAGCGGCTGGGCGCGTTCCAAGCTGGACAAGCTGCCCGGCGCGAAGCTGGAAGTGGTGCGCCTGGAGGGACGCACGCCGCTGATCTTCATCGAGGTGCCGGGCGAGGTCGACGATACCGTGGTGCTGTACGGCCACCTGGACAAGCAGCCGGAAATGACCGGCTGGGACGAGGACCTGGGACCGTGGAAGCCGGTCATCAAGGGCGACCGCCTGTACGGTCGCGGCGGGGCCGACGACGGCTATTCCATCTTCGGTTCGGTGACCTCGCTGCTGGCCCTGCACGACCAGGGCGTCGCGCATGCGCGTTGCGTCATCCTGATCGAAGCCTGCGAGGAGTCGGGCAGCTACGATCTGCCGCATTACGTCGACCACCTGGCCGAGCGCATCGGCAGTCCGTCGCTGGTGGTGTGCCTGGACTCGGGCTGCGCCAACTACGAGCAGTTGTGGCTGACCACCTCGTTGCGCGGCATGCTGGGCGGCAACCTCAGGGTCGAGGTGCTGACCGAGGGCGTGCATTCGGGCGATGCCTCGGGCGTGGTGCCGGACAGTTTCCGCATCCTGCGCCAGTTGATTTCGCGCCTGGAAGACGAGGCCACCGGCGAGATTCGGCACGACGAGCTGAAGGTGGAGGTGCCGGCCGAACGCATCGAGCAGGCCCGCCAGTGCGCCGAAATCCTCGGCGACGAGGTGTACAGCAAGTTCCCCTGGATCGGCGCCATGGGTCCGGTGACCGACGACAAGCTGGAACTGGTCCTCAACCGCACCTGGCGCGCGCAGCTGGCCGTCACCGGCGTGGACGGCCTGCCTTCGCTGGACAGCGCGGGCAACGTGTTGCGCCCGGGCACCGCGGTCAAGCTCAGCCTGCGCCTGCCGCCCACGCTCGATGGCAGGAAAGCCGCCGATTTCGTCCAGAACCTGCTGGAGTCCGACCCGCCCTACGGTGCCAAGGTCAGCATCGGCCTGGAAAAGGACGGCAGCGGCTGGAACGCGCCGCCGCTGTCGCCGTGGCTCGCCGAGGCGGTATCCGGAGCTTCGGAACACTACTACGGAAAACCGGTCGCCTACATGGGCGAGGGTGGCTCGATCCCGTTCATGGGCATGCTCGGCGAAAAATTCCCCGAGGCCCAGTTCCTGATCACCGGCGTGCTGGGCCCGCATTCCAATGCGCACGGCCCCAACGAGTTCCTGCACATCCCCACCGGCAAACGCGTGACCATGGTCGTGGCCGAGGTGCTGGCCCGGCATGGCGAGCGCGGCGGCCGCTGAGGCTTGCGGCATGGGTGTGGAGGAATCTCCCCTGGCGCAGCGCTGGCGGCGTGTGCGCGAGCGCGTGGACGCGGCCTGTCGCGAGGCGGGCCGCGATCCGGGTGAGGTCGACATCCTGCCGGTGAGCAAGACCTTCGGCGTGGAGGTCATCCGCGAGGCGATGGCATTGGGCCTGACCCGCTTCGGCGAGAACCGGGTGCAGGAAATCCGCCAGAAACAGGCCGAATTGGACGGCAGCGGCATCGACTGGGTCGTCATCGGTCCCCTGCAGACCAACAAGGCCAAGGATGTGGCGCGCCTGGCCAGCGAGGTGCAGTCGCTGGACCGGCTCGAACTGGCCCAGGCCCTGGACCGGCGCCTGCAGCACGAAGGCCGGGCCATCGACGTGCTCGTCGAGGTCAAGACCTCGCCCGAGGACAGCAAGCACGGCCTGCCGGCGGATGAGCTGGCGGATTTCCTGCGCGCATTGCGCCCTTTCGAAAGCCTGCGCGTGCGCGGCCTGATGACCATGGCCGTGCATTCGGATGACGCGCAGGCCGTGCGCGCCTGTTTCCGCCAGTTGCGCGAACTGCGCGACCGCGCCCGCGAGGACGGATTCGGCCTGTCGCGCCTGTCGATGGGCATGAGCGGCGATTTTCCCCTGGCGATCGCCGAGGGCGCCACCGAGGTACGCATCGGCCGGGCCATTTTCGGAGAACGCACCTACCCCTGAATCGGGCCATCCATGGCGCCGGGGTCAGGGCGTTTAACGATTACAAAACGTTCCCGGCTGCGAGAATTGCTAAGGTGAGGGATCATCGCGCCCGCCAGGTACGGCGGGTCTTCTTGTCATCATCCTGGGGGACTTCGAAAAACCCCTCAATCCCGTCATTCCGGCTTTCGCCGGAACGACGGGCAAAAACACGGTTTTTCGAGGTTCCTCCTGCGAACGGGATTCGTGCATGGGTTCGAGACGACTGCTCCAGGTCGCCGTGACGATGGTCGCATGTCTTTTCGCGGCTTCGGCCTTCGCGGCGGCACCGGCGCCGAAGTCCGCGCCGGCCCCGGCATCGCATCGGGCGCCGGATGACTCTGCCGGCTCGTCCGTCTCCGACAACGCGCGCATGAGCCGGGCCGCAGCCACCGACATGCTGCTGACCCTGGCCTGGAGCCTGCGCGGCACCGTTTATCACTACGGTGGACACACGCCCGAGCGCGGATTCGATTGCAGCGGCCTGGTGCGCTACGTGTTTCGCCACGCGCTGGGCATCGCGCTGCCGCATCGCGCGCGGGCGCAGTTCGACCACGGCGAGCATGTGGCGCGCGACCAGCTCAAGCCGGGCGACCTGGTGTTCTTTCGTACCCATGGCCGGCGCATTTCCCATGTCGGCATCTATCTGGACGACGGCAGGTTTCTCGACGCCCCGCGAACGGGAGAGGTAGTGCGGGTGGACCGCCTGGACAATCCCTACTGGTCGCGCCGCTACGCCGGCGCGCGCCGCATCCCCGACCTGGCACAGGGTTGAACTTGTCCCTGCCCGGCGGCATCTACAGGCTTTTGGTGCCGCGCGTCCCCTGAACGGACCGGGTTGCCGCCTGCCGCCGCACGATCAGGTATCCCATGCCCTTTGATTTGCCACCCGCCACCCGCGCCCTGCTGATCGCCAATGTCGCGGTCTTCCTGCTGCAGCAGTTGTTCGGCACCGTCCTGATGGTGCATTTCGCCCTGTGGCCCTGGGGCGAGACCTATTCGGTCATGACCTCCCACGGGGTGGCCAGCGTGGGCTTCCAGGTGTGGCAGCTGGTGACCTATGCCTTCATGCACGGCTCGATCACCCACATCGCCTTCAACATGTTCGCGCTGTGGATGTTCGGCGGTCCCATCGAGCGGCTGCTGGGACAGCGCGAATTCCTGATCTACTACTTCGTCTGCGCCATCGTGGCCGGGCTGTGCCACGAACTGGTGGTGCAGTTCTTCACCGGCGGCTTCTATCCCACGATCGGCGCCTCCGGCGGCATTTTCGGCCTGCTGCTGGCCTTCGGCATGATGTTCCCGCACGAGCGCATCATGCTCATCATCCCGCCGATCCCGATGCCGGCCTGGGTGTTCGTGGCCGGTTACGGCGCCATCGAGCTGATCCTGGGCGTGACGGGCACCGAGGCGGGCGTGGCGCATTTTGCCCACCTGGGCGGCATGCTGGGCGGCTTCGTGCTGATCGAATACTGGCGCGGCAAGCTGCCGATCAAACCGCGTCGCCGCCTGATGCGCTGAAGCACCGGGCGGGTCTTGCGGAGGATGCCATCCACCTTTGTGCGTACGTGTGTGTGTGTAGGAGCGCACCGGGGCGCGACCGGCGCGCCGCGGCGCTCGCCAACCCCGGCCGCGCGCCCCCCGCGGCGCGCCAACACACCGGGGGG
>CAZMMO010000009.1:16464-18342 GCA_964567365.1 uncultured Rhodanobacteraceae bacterium
GTGTGTAGCGCCCCCCGGGGGCGCCCCCGGCCCCGCGCTTTTTTTGATAGCCGCGCCCGGTCGCCCCCTGGAGCGCTCCTACACACGTGGGTGGATGCGGATCAGCCGCGTGACTTCGACTTGAAGATCAGGCGGTAGATCCACAGCAGGATGATGGCGCCGATGACACCGAGGACCAGTCCCCAGAAGCCACCGACCCCGGCACCCGATGCCGTGGCTCCGGCCCCCACGCCGAAGATCGCCTTGGCGATGAAGCCGCCGATGAACGAGCCGACGATGCCGATGATGGCGGTAATGATGAAACCGCCGGGATCCTTGCCGGGCATGATCCACTTGGCGATGATGCCGATGACAAGACCAATGATGAAAACCCACAACCAATGCAACATGTACATCTCCCGTAGGAAGTGGTTGGTCCCCCTGGTCCGCGTGGTGCGGACGCCCACATCATGCCCTGATTTGTCTCCCGTTGGCTACCCATGGGGAAATCGGGGGGTGGGGCGTGTGATAAAATCGCGGGCTGAGGTTCTCCCTTTCCCCTGATCGCACAGGTAGCCATTCCATGCCGAAGCTCGCCCGGCGCATGGGCCGCGCCAAGCCCAGCGCCATCATGGCCATTGCCGAACTGGCCAAGCGCCTGAAAGGCGAAGGCCGCGACATCATCAGCTTTTCCGTCGGCGTGCCCAATTTCCTGCCGGGCAAGCACGTGTACGAGGCGGTGCGCACGGCGCTGGACCATGACTCGGGCCAGTACGGCACCAACCGCGGCAACCCGGCCATGCTGGACGCCTTCCTCGAGCATATCCAGGCCATCGGCCTGACCGGCTATACGCGCGAGAACTGCGTGGCCGGCATTGGCGCCAAACAGGTCCTGTACACCCTGTTCGAGGCCCTGATGGACGAGGGCGACGAGGTCGTCTTTCCCGCCCCGTACTGGACCACCTACCTGGACATCGCCAACATCGTCGGCGTGCGCGCCACCACCTTGCCGTGCCTGCCCGAGCAGCACTACAAGCTGACGCCGGAGCAGCTGGACCAGGCCCTGGCCAGCAAGCCGCGGGTGTTCCTGTTCAACAATCCGTCCAACCCCACCGGCATGGTGTACACGAAGGACGAAATCGGTGCGCTTGCCGACGTGCTGGTGCAGCATCCCGACACCTGGATCATCACCGACGACATCTACAACCGCATGGTGTTCGACGGCATCGGCTACCACAACTTCGTGCACGCCCGTCCGGAGTTGAAGGACCGCGTGGTCTTCGTCGATTCGCTGTCCAAGACCTACGGCATGCCCGGCTGGCGCGTGGGCCTGATCGCCGCGCCGGTCGAAGTGGCCAACGCGGTGGTGACGCTCAACTCCAACCACATCACCAGCTTGCCGGAAGTGATCACCGCCGCCGCCGTGGCCGCGTTGTCCGGCCCGCAGGACGTTCCTGTGGCGCGTTGCGCGGAATTCGCCCGGCGTCGTGACCAGGTGGTGGAGGCGCTCAACGCCATCGACGGCGTAATCTGCCCGCGTCCGCAGGGCGCCTTTTATGCCTTTCCCGACGTGTCGTGCGCTTTCGACAGGAACCACGAGGGGCGTACCATCACCGACGACGTCGAGCTGTGCAAGGCGCTGCTTGACGCCAAGGGCGTGGCCTGCGTGCCCGGCTCGGCCTTCGGCGAGCCGCGCGGCATGCGCATCAGCTACACCTGCCCGGCCGAGCAACTGGAGCCCGGGTTGAAGCGTATCCAGGAGTTCTTTGCCGAATTGGCTTGAGAGCCGGGAATGGAGAATGGGGAATAGGGAATCGGTCGCCACCTCGAACCTCCCCGCTTCTCCCATTCCCCATTCCCCATTCCCCATTCCCGTTCACGGAGTAAACCAATGAAAAC
>CAZMMO010000010.1:0-18074 GCA_964567365.1 uncultured Rhodanobacteraceae bacterium
CCGCCGCTGTCGGACTGGCTGGCGTTGTCGCTGGAGGCGCCGGCATCCTGGGCCAGGGCCGCCAGCGGCAGGCACAGGGACAGGGCGATGGCAAAGGCAAGCGGTCGGGGTAGGGATCTCATGGGCATTCGGGGATGGATTATGGCCAGGGAGTAGTGTCTGCACGACACAATTGGCGCAGTCTAACAGCACCGCGAATGAACTTCGGATGTATGGAACCGCATCGTGGCGGAGCGCCCGGGCTCAGTGCCGGCGTGCCGGTACACTCTTGAGAACACCCGCGTCGAGCGCGACCGCCAGCATTTTCTGCAGCATGTCGACGGAGCGGGAAATCTGCTCCGGGTCGGGCGAGAGCAGGCGCGCGATGGACAGGCCGCGGATGGACCAGACCATCAGACGCGCGACCTCCGGAGAGACCCCGCTCTTGCCCAGCAAGGTGCTGGCCTGCTTGAGGGAATCCTGCTCGATGTCGGCCTGCAGGGCGGTCAGGCGGGTGGACAGTACGGCGTCGCTGCGCGAGCCCTGCATGATTTCCAGCACCGCCACGCCGGCAGGGCGGCCCAGCACGTTCCACAGCACCTTGGGCATCATGAGCGTGCGCTGGTTCGGATCCTCGATGTCGTCGAGCGCTTCGTGGTAGAGGCGGATTTCTTCTTCGTAGACGGCCCGGACCACGTACAGCATCAGGTCGATGCGGGTCGGAAAGTGGTGCAGCATGGCTCCGCGGCTGACTCGGGCGCGGGTGCATACCGCGGTGGTCGTGGTGGCGGCATAGCCGTGTTCGTAGAGCAACTCGACGGTGGCCTTCAGCAGTTGCGCGCGCGTGCCGGCGCTGCGTGATTCCTGGGTGCGGCGTTGCGCGGTGGCTTTGCGCGTGCGTGCGCCGGTGGCGGCGCCCTGGCCGGGACGCCGGGAGGCGACGCGTTGGTTCTTCACCGGTGGACGTGATGGCTTGTCGTCTTTCAAATGTCGATTCCCTGAACCGGAGTCAGTCTGCGTGGCGGCGCACCGTCCAGATGGCTGGCGCCGGATGGCTCTCGTGGAAAAGCTTCTACTTTTGCGCGGCCTTCCATGCGCTCAGACGGGCCTCCCCGGACAAGGCCGCATCGCCTGCCGACCTGCCCACGTACAGCCTATAATCCCCGGCCGCGCGGTGCCAGCCGTCGTCCTCGGACCAGGAGGCGAGCAGGCGCGGATCGGCATGGATGGTCACGCGGCGTGATTGCCCGGGCTCCAGTGCCACGCGTTGCCAGCCGGCCAGGCGGTGGGTGCGGCCGGGAGGCGCGACGTAGAGTTGCGCCACGGCGGTGCCGGTGCGCTGGCCGGTGTTGCGGACCGTGAAGCTCACTTCCAGCCCGTCACCGCCATGCACCGCCAGGCCGGTGTAGGCGAAGCGGGTGTAGGTGAGGCCGTAGCCGAAGGGGAACAGCGGAGATTGCCGGCTGCGTTCGTACCAGCGGTAGCCGACGTCGCTGCCTTCCTCGAGGTTGAGATCGAACGGCTTCACGCCGTCCGAGTTGAGCAGGTTGTCGCTGCTGCCCGGGCCGGTGCGTCCCGGTACCTGCGGCCGCGGCAGCTCGGCGGCGCTGGCGGGAAAGCTGATCGGCAGGCGGCCTTCGGGGGCGGCGTCGCCGGACAGCAGGCGGGCGATGGCGGTGCCGCCCCGCTGCCCGGGATACCAGGCTTCGAGCACGGCGCCGACCTTGTCCAGCCAGGGCATCAGGACCGGGTTGCCGGTTTCCAGCACCACCGCGGTACGCGGCTGGGCCGCGGCGACCGCGGCGATGAGGGTGTCTTGTCCGCGCGGCAGGTGCATGTCGACTGCATCCCGGCCTTCGGTTTCAGGGCGGACGGCAAACACCACCGCCGCGTCCGCACCCGCCGCCAGTTGCGCGGCACGGGCCGGGTCGCTGCCGTCGTCGAACCGGACCGTGGCATCGGGGAACTGTGCCTCGAGCGCGGCCAGCGGCGCGTCGGCGGTGCCGTAGACCGGCGCCAGCAACTGTTTGAGACCCTGCAGACCGCGCGTGTCGGTGAAGCTGCCGCCGTGCGGGCGCACCGAGGAGGAACCGCCGCCGCCGACCAGGATGCCGCGGTCGGCAAAGCCGCCGATGACGGCGATGCTGTGCACGTGGGCGGACAGCGGCAGCAGGCCGTCGTTTTTCAGCAGTACGCTGCCGGACAGGGCAACCTGTTCGGCCACCTGCGCGTGCGCCGGCCAGTCGATCGTTCCGCCGGGCGCCGGCGGGTGGTCGATGACGCCTGCGGCAAACAGGCTGCGTGCGATGCGGCGTGCGGATCGGGCAATGCGTTCGGCCGGAACCGTGCCGCTGGCCACGGCTTCTTCCAGGCCGGCGAACCAGGAATGATCCTGCGGCGATTCCTGGTCCAGGCCGGCGGCCAGCGACGGTTCCAGGCTGTGCACGGCGCCCCAGTCCGACATCACCCAGCCGCGATAGCCCCAGTCGTTGCGCAGCACCTCGGTGAGCAGGAACGGGTTTTCGCAGGCATAGCTCCCATTGACCTTGTTGTAGGCGCACATCACCGCCCCCGGATGGCCGATGTCGAGGGCGATGTGGAAGGCCAGCAGGTCCGATTCGCGCAGCGCGGCTTCGTCGATGCGGGCGTCGTACACGAAGCGGCCGGTTTCCTGCGGGTTGAGCGCGTAATGCTTGAGCGTGGAAACCACGCCCTGTGCCTGGATGCCGGCCACCTGCGCGCCGACTATGCGGCCGGCCAGCAACGGATCTTCGCCGGCGTATTCGAAGTTGCGCCCGTTGCGCGGCTCGCGCACCAGGTTGATGCCGCCGGCAAGCAGGACGTCGAAGCCCTTGGCGCGGGCCTCGGCGCCGATCATGGCACCGGCCCGGCGTGCCAGTGCTGGGTCGAAGCTGGCGGCCATGGCCAGCGTGGACGGCAATGCCGTGGACTCGTCACCCGGGCGCAGGATGCCGCCCAGGTTGGCCACGCCGAGTCCGGCATCGGTCATCTGCAGGGCCGGCAGGCCCAGGCGTTCGATGGCGGGGATGTAGCCGGCCGAACCCAGTGCCCCGGCCGGGGTCTTCTTGCGCATCGGTGCGGGGATGGAATCGGGCAGCGGCACGCCGAGCGAGCCGAGGCCGAAGCCGGCCTGCGTGCGCATCCAGCTGATCTGCTCGCGCAGCGTCATCGACTGCACCAGCAGACGTGCGCGTTCGTCCGCCGTCAATTCGGTATTGCTCCATTCCTGTGGCCCGACGCTGCCCGCGGCCGTGGCGGACGTGCCGCCGAGCATGCCGGCCATGACCATGCTGCCGAGGAGGTTGCGAAAAATCGTGTTCAAATCCAGGTCTCCGTGGGGCGTTCAACCGCTGCGTGCCTTGCGCGCCCAGGTTGCCCGGCGGGCCAGTTGGCCCAGATGCGCGGCGCTGGGTTTGGGCGTGCGCTGGAAGGTCTTGCGGTCCACGTGCACCAGGCCGAACTTGGGGCCGTAGCCGGAAAACCATTCCCAGTTGTCCAGCAGCGACCAGTGGATGTAGCCGCGCAGGTCGATGCCGTCGGCCAGGCATTCGGCCAGTCCGGCCAGGGCCTGGTCGATGAAGGCGATGCGTTCGGCGTCGTGCTCGGTGGCCACGCCGTTCTCGCTGACGTAGATGGGTTTGTGCCAGTGTTCGGCCACCGTCCGCACCACCCGGCCGACCGATTCAGGCGCGTAGGGGTAACCCATCTGCGTGGTCTTCGTGCCCTTGGGCAGCGGCAGGTTCATCTTGCCGGGGCCGACCTTGCTCCAGGTGTAGTTCTGCACACCGACCCAGTCGCCCTCGGCGCGCAGCCATGGCAGCATCACGCGTTCCCGTTTGGCGGCCACGTAGGCGGCCTTGCCGCGCTCCTCGTTGAGCGACAGCGTGACGCCGACCGGCAGGCGGTTGCCGGAAGCCTTGCGGATCACTTCGCGGGCGCGGTTGTGCGCCTCGATCATGATCGGCTGCTGCACCTGGTATTTGCCCAGCATCGGTGGTGCGTAGCGGGTGAACCCCAATGTCTTGGCGGCCTGCTTTCGGGCCATGCGGATGTAGGGCACCATCTTGGCGACCGCCGGGTCATAGGACACCAGTGCGCCGAGGTTGGGTTCGTTGAAGGTGGTGGCCAGGCCGATCAGGTCGCCCAGTTCCTCGGTGAGGATGCGGGCGTAGTCGAGATATGGCGCGATGCCTTCCTTCACCTCGAAACCGCCGGCGGCGGCGAACCAGCGCGGCGAAGTGAAGTGCATGTAGGTGACCACCGGCAGCATGCCGTGCGCGCGGACCGATTCCAGCACGCGCCGGTAATAGGCCAGCGACGCGCGCGAGACGTGCCCGCGTTCGGGCACGATGCGCGCCCACTCGACCGACATGCGGTAGGCGTTGAAGCCAAGCCGGGCGGCCAGCGCGATGTCCTCGTGCACGCGGTTCCAGGTGTCGTCGGCATCGCCGGAAGCCTGCTTGAAGATCGAGGGCTTCAGGTATTCCATCGGCCACAGGTCGCTGGCGTAGTTGTTGCCTTCGACCTGGTAGGCCGCCCCGGCCACGCCCCACAGGAAACCTTCGCCATGTCCGGGCAGTGCTGGTGGCTGACGGTGTGGCGGGGCCTTCTTTGCCGGTTGGGCCAGGGCGCTGCCACCGGCCATCAGGGCGGCGGTACCGGCCAGGCCGGTACCCAGGAACTTCAGGGCGGAACGTCGATCTTCGCGCATACGGGAATCCTCCTTGCGGGGAGAAGGGCCGCCGGGGCGGCCCGTGCCTTGCCTACAACGTGATGCTCAAGGAAACACCCACGGTGCGGAAGGCGTCCACCGGGGTGATGCGGAAGTAACCGCCGGGATTCAGCACGCCGCCCGGAAACACCGTGTAGAAGCGCTTGTCGAGCAGGTTGCGGGCGTACAGGCCGACGCGCCATTTGCCCTCGTTCTGGCCAATGCCGAGGTTGACGTTGAGCAGGCCGTGGGCCGGGATCCTGGAGTGCTCGTCGCCGGTGATGGCGTAGGTGTCGCCGCGCCAGGCCCAGTCGAGGCTGGCATCGAACGCCAACTGATGGCCGATGGAGTGGCGGTAGCTGCCGTTGAAGCCCCAGGACAGGCGCGGCGCATTGGCCAGCCGCTGGCCGGCGTAGTTGGCGGCAGTGGTGCCGGTGGCGGCATCCACGACGTAGCACTTGCCGGGCCCGGGCGTGGCGCTGACCGGCTGGTAGGTGTAGCAGGTGCCGATGTAGTCGCGGTAGGTGGCGTCGTTCCAGGCGCCGTGCAGGGACAAGGTGAGGTTGCCGACCGGGCGCCAGCGCGAGTCGAACTCGATGCCGCGGGTACGCATCAGCCCGGCGTTGGTGAGCTGGAAGCGCGGCGTGGTGGAAGCCATGTCCAGCGCCTCGGTCTGGAAATCGTGGAAGGCTTCCTGGTAGGCGGTGAGGTTGAACGCCATCCTGCCGTCGAGCAACGTGGACTTGAAACCGATCTCGTAGCTGTCGACCTTTTCCGGGTCGACCTTCTGCACGACGCCGGTGCTGCCGTCGATGGCCGGGCCCTTGTAGCCGCGCGCGTAGGTCGCGTAGACCATCCAGTTCTCGTTCGGCATCCACTGCAGGCTGGCGCGACCGGACACGTCGCTGTCGCTGACTTCGCCGGCGTAGGGCGGGATGCTGGTGAAAGGGATGTCCGGGAACGGGAAAGCCACGTTGTGCAGGCTTTCCCGGGTGTTGTCGTGCGTGTAGCGGAAGCCCAGGCGCATCTTCCAGTGGTCGTTGAATTTCCAGCTTCCCTCGCCGTAGGCGGCCTCGCTGCGCACCTTGTCGTTCTGGTGGCGGTAGCCGTTGCCGATCGACACCATCGGCATGTGCCCGCAGGTGGGTTGTCCCAGGCCGCAGTAGAGCCAGTTGTAGTAGTCGCCATACTGTGCCGCCATGCCGTCGGCGTCGGTCTGGTAGTAGAACAGGCCCAGCACGTATTCCAGGCGTTCGCCGGTGGGCGAGGTCAGGCGCAACTCCTGGGTGATTTCGTGGCTGTCCAGTTTTGCAATGCTGTTGTTGAACAGGTTCGACGGGGAGGCGTCGATGTCGCCGGCCGGCTGGTCCTGCCGCAGTTTGCGCCAGGCGGAAATGGAGGTGAGCAGGTAGTCGCCCATGTTGTAGTCGAGCTTCAGCGAGGCGCCGCGGGTTTTCACGTTGACGTAGCGCTCGCCGTCGGAATAGGCCTTGTCCGGATCCGGACCGGAGGCGCCGAACTGGGCGCCATACAGGAGGGTGGCCCAGTCGGTGGCGCTGGCCGGCGTACCCAGGCTTTCGATGGTGTAGTCGTGGCGCGCGAACTGCTTCTGCGCTTCCAGGGTCAGTTGCGCGGTGAGGTTGTCGGTGATCCACCATTGCGCTTTCGCGCGCAGGCCGCTGGAACGGTTGTCGCCCACGTGCTTGCCGGGGTGGTTCACGTAGGGGATGGCGCCGTCCTGCTCCTGGTAGTAGCCGGCAAGGCGCACGGCGGCGGACCGGCCCAGGGGCAGGTTGAGCATGCCGCGGGCGACGTGCTCGTTGCGTTCGCCGTACATGACCGTGGCCTTGGCCTCGGTGCGTCCCAGGACCGGATCGTTGGTGGTGATCTGGATCACGCCGGCGGTGGAGTTCTTGCCGAACAGCGTGCCCTGCGGGCCGCGCAGTACTTCCACCTGGGCGATGTCGCCGAAGCCGGTCACCCCCGGGTCGCGCGGCAGACCGATGACCACGCCGTCGACCACCAGGCCGACGCTCTGCTCCACGCCCGAGTCGTAGGTCTGCGTGCCGATGCCGCGGATCTGGTAACCGCCGCCGTTGGACACCCAGTTGGTGGAGGAGAACGTCAGGTTCGGCACCAGGTACTGCAAGTCGGTGGCGCTGCGCACGTTGGACTTTTCGATGCGCTGTGCGCTGAGCGCGCTGACCGAAATCGGCACCTCCTTCATCAGCTCCACGCGCCGCGAGGCGGTGACGGTGATGGTTTTCAGTCTGGTGATGTCCTGCGAGTCCTTCCGCGTCGACGACGTGGACGATGACGCCTGGCTCTGGGCGTTGTCCTGTGCGGATGCACGGGTGTTTCCCGCCAGGGCGGGGAGGGCCATGGCTGTCGAAGCCAGCAAGGCCATTTGGACGGCCAGTGAAAGCGGTTTTTTCATGTCGAATCCCCCAGAAAGGTGGTCCGTGACCGGCGTGGGCCGGTACGCGCGATAGCCGAATCCAGTGGCGCTGCCCATCACGAGCGGCACCGAAGCCCTGGACAGTTACAGTCAAGCATGATTGGAAATAACAGTCAACTATGACTGTAAAAGAATCGGCCTGTGGGCAAGCAGCCGGGGGGTTGGAAAATCATCGTCACCTGACCTTTTTGCGGGAACCCGGGTCCTGGACCGCCTTGGCGCCTGCCGGCACGTGGCCGGGGGATGCCGTGGGGCGGCCGGTGGCGACGGTCCGATGTCCCCCGGCGGGTCGGTGGCAGGTCGCGGGAGGTTGTGCGAGGGCTTGTTGCAACACCGGCCACATCACCTCGTAACCGGCCTGGTTGGGATGCACGCCGTCGCTGGTGTAGGCCGCACGCATGCCGCCGTCGGCCGCCGCCAGCACCGGGTGGTAATCGACATAGCCCAGACAATGGGCGGTCGCGTAGTCGCGCAGCCAGTGGTTGAGTTTGGCGATGGCCGGGCGCGGGTCGATGCCGGGGCGCCAGTCGAAGGCGCGCGCGGGCGGCACGGAGGCCAGCAGCACGCGGATGCCGTGGGCCTGCGCCAGTTCCACCATCGAGCGGATGTTCTGTTCGATCCAGGCCAGCTTGGTGGGCCCGGTATTGCCGGCCAGGTCGTTGGTGCCGGCCATGATCTGTACCGTGTCCGGATGCAGGTCCAGCACGTCCTGGCGAAAGCGCACCAGCATCTGCGCCGTGGTCTGCCCGCTCACGCCGCGGTCGAGGACGGTGGTGCCGAAGCGCTTGGGCATCCGGTCTTTCCACAGTTCGGTGATGCTGTCGCCGAACAGCACCACGCGCCGGCCCTGGGCCGGCGGCAGCGCGGCATCAGCGCTGGCGTAGTGGCAATGGCCGGCAAAGTCTTCCAGCAGGCGCGTTTGTTCCCAGGCGTGGTACAGGCGCAGGCCCTTGGCCATCTGCTCGGGCGAAGGCTGTGGCGGCGGCTGGCCGGCGGCCTTCGCGGCCGCGACCTCGTGCATGTATTTAACGATCGGGGCCGGCATCGGCGTCATGGCCTGGCAGGGTTTGGCCATGACGCCGGTGGTCGGCGTGACCGGCGTGGCCGATGGTGTCACCGTGGTGCCGGCATGGGCAGCCGGCAGCAGTATGGCGAGCAGCAGCATGGTGCGGCAGGTGTGGTGGTGATGCATGGGAATCCCCCTGGGAAGTGACGGAAAAGCGTTGCCAACGGCGTAGTACGGCCTCAGTGCGAAACCGCGGCGACCAGCGCCTGGATGCCCGGCAATACGGCCACCAGCAGGTCCGCTGGCGGTTGTGTCGGGCTGACGATGGTGGCGAACAGCGATGCCGATGCCTGCTGCTGGCCTTGCAGGCGCGCGATGAGTTTGCGTGCCTGTCGCCGCCATGCCGCACTGGCCTTCTGGTCCGATTGCAGCAGGTCCATGGCGTGGATGCCGATGGCCGCCAGGCGGGCCGTGTCGGCGGATACCGGTGCGGCCGCCCGCAGCGCCGGATGGCTGGCCGCCAGGGCCTGGTAGCGGGCGTCGTTGTCCTGCCAGCCGCGCAGGCGCGCGCGCAAGGGAGCGGCGGCATCATGGTCGCCGGCGGCAAAGCGCCGGGCGGCCAGGTTGAAGCTCAGCGCGACCGGGTTGGAGGGCGTGGCGATGTCGGCCAGCGAACGGAACGTCTGGCCCTTGAACGGCTGCTTGTGCACGTAGGCCAGCAGCTTGTGCATGTGGGCGAAGTGGCGTACCGGCGTGGTCAGGTCGGCCAGGTGCAGCACCACGCCGGGATGCTGCGGCGCCAGGCGTGCGGCCATGCGCCAGCGATTGGCGTGCGCCTCCAGGCCGAGACGTTCTAGTTCCGCCTGCACGGTGATCAGCCGTCGTTGCAGGCTGTCCACGTCGCGGACCGCGGCCGCCGACCAGAAACGTTCGGCCAGTGCGGCCATGCGCGGCCACAGTCGGGCGTCGAGCATCTCGTCGGTCACCAGTTCGCTCCACAACGGTGCTTCGGCGCCGATGACGCGGCGTTTTTGCGCGGCCGACAGCGTGAGCCCGGGGCGGATGACGTGGCTTTCCGGAAAGACCGCCGAAAGCCGCGGGTTGCCGATCTTGCGGACTTTGGCGTAGATCGACGGACTCACGCCGGCCGCCGTGGCGTCGAGCGGGTCGCGTCGGTAGTAGACCGCGGCCGGCTCCAGGTAGTCGAGGTAATAGCCGGCCGAAACCACCACGGGATGGCCCTTGGCGGTAGCCGCGTAGACGGCGTTGGAACTGTTCCAGGCCTGCACGATCACCGCGTCGGGCAACTTGTCGCCGGTGATTTCTTCCCAGCCGATCATGGTCTTGCCCAGGCCCTCCAGCAGGTGTTGCACGTGGCGCATGAACCGCCCCTGCAACGCAGCCGCATCGGCCAGGTCGTGCGCGCGCATGTAGGCGCTGATGGAGGCGTCGGCGGTCCACAACGCGCCTTTCACCTCGTCGCCGCCGGCATGGAATACCGGGTCGGGGAACAGCGCGGCCATCTCCGTGAGCAGTCCGCGCACGAAACGCCGCGTGCGCGGGTCGGTCACGTCCAGCACTTCGGAGCCGGCCGCGTTGCCCGGAGCCAGTTGCGGGTAGGCGCGGGTGATTGCCGCCGCGTGGCCCGGGAGGTCGAACTCGGGCACGATGCGAATGCCACGCCTGGCCGCGTAGCGCACCAGCGCGCGGATCTGCTCCTGCGTATAGAAGCGGCCGTGCTCATGCGCAGTCAGTGCGGGATAACGCAGGCTTTGCACACGGAAGCCTTCGTTGTCGCTCAGGTGCAGGTGCAGTACGTCGAGCTTGACCTTCGCCATGGCGTCGATCTGGCGTTCGAGCGTGGACAGGCGCATGAAGTGGCGTGCGGTGTCGATCATCACGCCGCGCCAGCCGAAGCGCGGCGCATCGTGCAGCGACAGTGCCGGCAACGCCCATGCACCGGCATGGGTCTGCAGCAGTTGGCGCAGGGTCGCCAGGGCGTGCAGCACGCCGAGCCCGGAGCGCGCCCGGATGGTGGCGCCTTCGGAAGTGACGACGAGATCGTAGGACTCGGCCTGCTGTCCAAGCCCGGCCGGGTCCAGTTCGGCGCGGGTGCGGCAGCATTCGATCCGCAAGGGCATGGCCTGTCGGCCCGGACCGCTGGAGCCGGCCAACCGACGCAGGTCGTGGGCGAAGCGTCGTACCGCGGCATCCAGATCGGGCCCGTGCTGCCCCGTCCAGTGTGCGGACAAGCGGCCGCGATAGGGCAGCCATCCCGTGCCCGCCTGCACGGGGCCGGAAGGTACCGGCAGCAGGGCGGCCGCCGTGGGCGGCATGCCGGAGGCGGCTATGGCGGGTATGGGCGTGGCCAGGCACATGCAGGCGGCGACTGCTCTCAGCCGGCGGAAAGCGCGTACGAAACGGGAGGGCATGGCACACCATTTACAGTCAATTGTGACTGTTTGTTATCACACAAGAATGGGTTGCGCAAGTCGTACGGGCATGGATCGGCGTGTGGGTGGATAAAAACAGTCAGATTTGACTTTTTGTTTTCATCTGCCCAATGATTCACCGGCCGGATCGGCATCCACCATGGGAGGGGACATGGCACGACGTGCCGTCACGCTGTTGCTGACACCGCTATTGGGCCTGGCCGGATTGGCGCTGGCATTGTTCGTGTGGATCCAGTTCAGCCCATGGCCAGCGGTATTGCTGCTGCGCCATGGCGGTCTGTTCGCCGATCCGGCCCCATGGCCCGAGGCGCGCCGTTTGCTGGCCGACGGCAAGGTGCGGCGCATTCGCGACGTGGTCTACCTGCCGGCCACGGAGGATGCGCCGGCCCAGCTCCTGGACATCTATCTGCCAACTGCTGCCGCAGGTGCCTTGCCGGTGATCGTGTGGGTGCATGGCGGCGGTTTCGTGGCAGGCACCAGAAATGCGTTGCGCGACTACCTGCCGCTGCTGGCCTCGCATGGCTACGCCGCGGTGGCGGTGGAATACGGCAAGGCGCCCGAGCTGCAGTATCCGGGGCCCGTGCGCCAGGTGTCGGCCGCGTTGCGGTTCCTGGATCGGCACGGCGCGCGCTGGCATCTGGACATGGACCGTGTCGTCGTGGGTGGCGATTCGGCCGGCGCGCATATCGCGGCACAGGCGATCATGGTGATCCGCAACCCGGCCTACGCCCGCGCGACCGGCCTTGCACCGGGCCTGCGGGCCGGGCAGCTGCGCGGCGCGCTGCTGTTTTCCGGTACCTATGATTTCCGCACGCCGACCCGTGCCGACGATCTGGGCTGGCTGGCGAAGTGGATCGGCCACAGCATCGTGTGGGCGTACCTCGGCCACCGGCATGTCGATCCGGATGGACCGCTGCGCTACACCAATTTGCCCGAATGGGTCGGTCCGCACTTTCCGCCTGCGCTGATGCTGTCGGGCAATGGCGATCCCCTGATGCCGCAAGCGCAGCGTATGGCCCACGCGTTGCAGCGCGTGGGGGTGGACGTGCGCTGGATTCCGTTCGTGGACAAGGCCGCCCCGGTGCCGCACGAATTCCAGTTCGATGCAAGGCGCCCGCAGGCCCACGAGGCCCTGGCCGACACGCTGGCCTGGCTGACACGCCATGTACCCCCGTCGCATGCTCCGGCTGCCCCGGTTTCCCTGGCCGGGCGCTCCGGCCAGGGTCCTCCGTGAGAGACGTCGCGCCGTTTCGACACTGAGCCGGCGGCCGGACCACTTGCAGGCGGCGTGACGGCGTCCCATGCTGTGGCGACGTCGACTGTGGGTGATACCGCCATGGACCGTTACGAGCGCATCCTTACCCTGCATCGCCTGCTCAAGGGCGCACGTTATCCGGTGCCCCTGGCGCGGCTGATGGACGAGTTGTCGTGCTCGCGCGCCACCTTGTATCGCGATGTCGCGTTCCTGCGCGATGCCCTGGGTGCACCGGTGGAAAGCGCGGGTGGCGATCAGGCGGCGTTCACCTATGCCGCCGACGAGGCCGAGCGTTTCGAGTTGCCGGGCCTGTGGCTGACCAGCGAGGAGCTGGCCGCCATCCTTGCCCTCAACCAGCTGATCGGGCGCTCCGACCCGGGCGTGCTGACCGGCGCGCTGGCGCCGTTCAAGTCGCGCATCGAACACCTGCTGGCCGAGCGCGTCAGCGGCGAGTCGCCGCCGATCGAGCGCATCCGCGTCATTCCCTACGGTTCGCGCAAGCTGGACCAGCATACCTTTCGCATCGTCGCCGGTGCGGTGCTGGAGCGGCGCCAGCTGGCGTTCCGTTACCGGGCCCGCACCACCGACGCCGATTCCGACCGGCGGGTGTCGCCGCAGCGGCTGACGCATTACCGCGACAACTGGTACCTGGACGCCTTCGACCACGACCGCGAGGCCTTGCGCAGTTTTGCCGTGGACCGCATCAGCCATGCCCACGTGCGCGGCGAGGCGGCCCACGACGTGACCGAGTCCGAGCTGGACGAGCTGTTGAGTTCCAGCTACGGCATTTTTTCCGGCAAGCCCAAGGACTGGGCCACGGTGCGCTTTTCCGCCCATGCCGCGCGCTGGGTGGCGGACGAGCATTGGCACTCCGGGCAGCAGGGCAGCTGGCTGGCCGACGGGCGCTACGAGCTGCGCTTGCCGTATTCCAGTTCGCGCGAGCTGCTGCGCGACGTACTGAAGTATGGTGCCGACGCCGAAGTGGTGGCACCGGTCTCGTTGCGCGAGGAAATGAAGATCCAGTTGCAGCTGGCGCAGGGGATCTATCAGGACGCGTCGTGACGCGTGCGACCGCGATGACGGGCGGGCAAAAAATCAGCGCAGCCGTTTTTCCAGGTAGGCCTTGAGTACCACCGCGTTGTTGTGCGCCTCGTCGCGGGCGCTGAACAACAGGGTCAGCTTGCCCTTGCGGGCGAGCTCCAGCAGCGGTTTCCAGGCGGCCTCGTTGGCATCCAGTTCGGCGGCGAAGCGGCGCTGGAATTCCTTCCACTTGGCCGGATCGTGCCCGAACCACTTGCGCAGCTCGTCGGACACGGCGACCTCCTTGCACCATCCGTCCAGCGCGGCCTTGTCCTTGCTGACGCCACGCGGCCACAGGCGGTCGATCAGGATGCGCGTGCCGTCGGACTTGGCGGCATCTTCATAGACGCGTTTGATGGCGATGCTCATGGCAATCTCCCGAAAAGCAATGCCATCAGCATACGCCTTCGCCCGCCCGGACTCCCCCACCCCTTTGTAGGAGCGCACCTGGGCGCGACGGCCTCAGGACTCATGGAACGCTGAAGCGTGGGCCGGTCGCGGCAAGCATCAGATTCTCTACGGGCGCGATGGGCTCAAGGCTCATGGAACGCTGAGGCCGTCGCGCCCAGGTGCGCTCCTACAAATGGTGGTAATGGAGGGGTGGGGCGGGTGCGGGAGTCAATCGATTTCGTCGACGCCGGTGATTTTGGCCCGGCGCATCAGCCAGGCGACGCCGCGCAGGTCGTACAGGCCCACCCAGAGGCGGTCGAGCATGCCGTACTTGGAGGTACCGCGGGTACGCGGGCGATGGCCGACCGGCACGCTGCGGCTGGTGAAGCCGGCGCGCCTGACCAGGGCCGGCAGGTAGCGGTGCATGTGGTCGAAGTAGGGCAGGCGCAGGAAGGTTTCGCGCTCGATCAGCTTCAGCCCGCAGCCGGTGTCGGGCGTGGCGTCCTTGAGCATGCGCGAGCGCACCGCATTGGCGATCTTCGAGGAGATGCGCTTGTTGAAGCTGTCGCGGCGCGTGGTGCGCCAGCCGGCGAACAGGCGCACGTCGGCAGGCGCCTCATCGCGCGCGGCGAGCAGTTTCGGGATGTCGGCCGGGTCGTTCTGGCCGTCGCCATCCAGCGTTGCCACCCAGGGCGACCGTGCGGCACGGATGCCGTTCCAGACCGCCGTACTTTGCCCGCTGCGTGTCTGGTGATGCAGGATGCGCAGTTCCGGGTAGCGCAGTTTCTCGCGGCGCAGCACCGCCAGGCTGTCGTCGCTGCTGTCGTCGTCGACATAGATGACTTCGAAATCGACCCATCCGCGCAGCGCACCCGCGATTTCGGCGAGCAGCGGCGGGATGTTGTCGCGTTCGTTGAAAACCGGTACGACGACGGAAAGCTGAGGCATGGACGGTCCTCGTGTGGTTGCGGCGCATTATCGCGTATGCACCGGCGTCGTGCAGTGCGTGCACCGTACGCGGTTTACGCACATCGGGCCGTGCAGGGACGGGCCGCCGCAAAGCCTGGTAACGTCCCGCGCGTGGCGTCAGTGGCGCACTTTCTCGAGGATGCCGTCCAGCTCCTCGAGGTTGTGGTAATGGATCACCAGCTTGCCGCGGCCGCCGCGACCGGGATTGAGTTCGACGCGCGCGGCCAGGTGTTCGGACAGCTCGCGCTCGAGTGCGTCGATGTTGGCGTCGCGCGTCGGCGTGGCGGCGCCGTGTCGCCGCGCCGGTCGCTGCGCATTGCGTGCCGCCAGTTCCAGTTCGCGCACCGACCAGCCCAGCGTGGAAGCACGGCGTGCCAGCGGCACCGCGATGGCGTCGGGCAGTGTCAGCAGGCAACGGGCGTGGCCCATTTCCAGCTTGTTGTCGTCCATCAGCTGACGGATCGGCTCGGGCAGGTCGAGCAGGCGCAGCAGGTTGGATACGGCTGCGCGTGAGCGGCCCACGGCATCGGCAACCTGCTGGTGGGTGAGGTCGAAATCCGCGATCAGCCGCTTCAAGGCGTCGGCTTCCTCGAGCGGGGTGAGATCCTGGCGCTGGATGTTTTCCACCAGCGCCATGGCCGGCACGGCCTGCTCGTCCACTTCCCTGACCAAGGCGGGAAGTGCCTTCAACTGCGCCTTTTGCGCGGCACGCCAGCGCCGTTCGCCGGCGATCAGTTCGTATTTCCCGTCATCTGTCGGGCGCACGACCACGGGCTGGATGAGGCCCTGTGCCTTGATGGATTCGGCCAGTTCCTGCAGGGCTTCCTCGTTCCAGTGCCGGCGTGGCTGGTACCGGCCCGGCACGATGCATTCGATGGGCAGCGACTGCAACTCGCCTTGCGCCGGATCCGGCGGCGCACCCGCGAGTACGCCTGTACCGCTGCCGAGCAGGGCGTCCAGGCCGCGTCCCAATCCTCGTTTCTTGGCCGCCATGGTCGTGTCCTATGGGTGTGTTGTGGCTGGTTTGACGGAGGCTTGCGATGTCATTGCGCGTTCGCGGCGGATCATCTCCCCGGCGAGGCCAAGGTAGGCGATGGCGCCGCGCGAGGAACGATCATAAAGGTTGATTGGCTTGCCGTAGCTCGGCGCTTCGGCAAGGCGCACATTGCGCGGAATGATCGAACGCAGGACCTTGTCGCCAAAGTGCTTGGTCAGTTGCGCGGACACCTGGTTGCCGAGGTTGTTGCGCACGTCGTACATGGTGCGGAGCAGCCCCTCGATCTCAAGGTGCGGGTTGAGCCGGCGGCGTACCGCCTGGATGGTGTCGAGCAGGCTCGACAGGCCTTCCAGGGCCAGATATTCGCACTGCACCGGGATCAGCACACCGTGGGCCGCGGTCAGGGCGTTCAGGGTCAGCAGGTGCAGCGACGGCGGGCAGTCGATGAGGATGACCTGGTAGCGGTCGCCAAGCTTCTGCAACTGCTCGTCCAGGCGCGACTCGCGTGCCATGGCGTCCATGAGTTTCAGTTCGGCGGCGGTGAGGTCGGCGTTGCCGGGCAAGAGATCGAAGCCGGCCTCGGTCGTCACGATGGCATCGTCGAAGGACGCCTCGTCGATTAGCACGTCGCAGCCATTGGGGCTGGCGGCATCCTTGTCCACGCCACAGGCAACGGTGGCGTTGCCCTGCGGGTCCAGGTCCACCAGCAGCACCTTGCGTTGTGCTTCGGCCAGCGCGGCGGCGAGGTTGACGGCGGTGGTGGTCTTGCCGACACCGCCTTTCTGGTTGGCGATGGCGATGATGCGCGTCATGCGGGCACGGTCCCCCGGCAGGTGGAAACGCGCCGGACCGGGACCGCGCACGGCGTGGCAACCGGCGGCCGTACACGTCGGCCCGCACGGAACACCCCGATTGACGCCACGGCGTGCGCATGGCGGTGTCGGCGGTTATCCGCGCAGGTCCACGACAGGCACCCACGGCATGCCGGGTCGCGCAGGGTCCGGGTCGGCGGACAGGTCGCCAAGGGTATCATGGTCGCGGCGCGGCGCCGACCGGCGGGTCGCGGGCGATCGTGACGAGGTGGCGCATCGCGTCGAGCCCGGGGATGGCGAGCGGCAGGACGGCCCTGGCCTGAAAGCCGACCGGCAAGCCAGCCAGTTCCGTCGTCGGATACTGGCCCTTCATTGCCAGCCAGATACCGTCCGGCGCCAGCAGATGACCACCCCATGCGAGCATGTCCGGCAGGCTGGCGAAGGCCCGGCTCGTGATGCAGTCGAATGTACCGGCAACGTCCTGGACACGGGCCTGCACCACCTCGACGTTGTCCAGGTGCAGTTCACGTACCACCGCGCGCAGGAAACGGACCTTCTTGCCGTTGGCGTCCACCAGCCGCCAGGCGCGCGACGGGCCGGCAATGGCCAGCACCAGGCCGGGCATGCCGGCACCGCTGCCGAGGTCGGCCGCGGATTTCCCCGTCACGTGGGGCGCGATGGCCAGGGAATCGAGCAGGTGGCGCGTGACCATGCCGGCGGGGTCGCGCACCGCCGTCAGGTTGAAGTGGCGGTTCCAGTGTGCGAGAAGATCCAGATAATCCAGCAGTCGCGGAACGGACGCGGCGAGCGCCGGCGCCAGTTCAAGCGCCTGCATGCCGGCGCGCAGCTGGTGTTCGAGTTCCGCGCGGGGCAAGGTCATGGCGCTGCGTGCCGGTCAGGCGCAATGGTGCTCTCGCCGACGAGGCACCATGAAAGACACGGAACCCGCCGCAGCGGGTCCCGTGTGCAACGCTCTCCCCAAAACTGGCAACCGCGCATCGGCGCGAGCCCCGTTGGATGCATCAGTCAGCCGCGCACGAGGCCGTGGCTGCCTGCGAGGGTGACGAAATGCTCATGCGTGGTGGGTATGCGGACAGGCCCGTGCGAGAGGTTGGGCGCTGCGGCGTCATGTGCGCGGCGAACCACGCGTATGAGCGATGCGGGTTCGTCATCCAAGGCTTGCGATGTGCGGTTGAACCGGCTTGCACGGCAGAATGAAAAGGCCTGTGGCACGTAAAAATTAATCCTTGTATAACAAGTTCCTTATGCAAGTGCAAGCGTGCGAGCGCCCCGGTGCGACACGCGGCCGCCGTGATGCCCCCGGTTCACGGCGTACAATGGCGAGGTCCACCGCATCGACGTTTCCGACATGAACTATCCGGCCCTTCGCATGCGCCGCATGCGCCGCGACGCCTTTTCGCGTGCGCTGATGCGCGAACACACGCTTCTGCCCAGCGACCTCATCATGGTGGCTTTCGTCATCGAGGGCGAGGGAAAACAGGACGCCGTGCCGTCCATGCCGGGCGTGGAGCGCCTGAGCATCGACCGCCTGGAGATCCTCGCCGGCGAGTGCGTCGAACTCGGCATCCCGGCCCTGGCGCTGTTTCCGGCGCCGGGTGAGGGGGTGAAAAGCGAGGACGCGCGCGAGGCGTGGAATCCGGAAAACCTCATGCATCGCGCGACGCGTGCGCTGAAGGCGAGGTACCCCCAACTGGGCCTGGTTGGCGACGTGGCGCTCGATCCTTACACCACGCACGGCCAGGATGGCCTGGTCGATGCCTCCGGCTATGTCATGAACGAGCCGACCGTCGATGCGCTGGTCAGGATGGCGCTCGCGCAGGCCGATGCCGGCATGGATTTCGTGGCCCCGTCGGACATGATGGATGGCCGCATTGGCGCCATTCGCGATGCCCTGGAACAGGCGGGCCACATCAACACGCGCA
>CAZMMO010000011.1:0-12396 GCA_964567365.1 uncultured Rhodanobacteraceae bacterium
AGCGCGTGCCGATCTCGCACTGGCCGGCATTGGCGACCTCGTGATGGTGCACTTCGACCACCTGGCCGAGTTGCTCGAGCACCTGGCACATCTCGGCGCGCAGGTCGGCCAGCGAGTCGCTCGGAGCCAGCGGCAGATAGCCGCCCTTGACGCTCGGGCGGTAGCCGTTGTTGCCTTCTTCATATTCGCGGCTCGAGCTCCAGGCGGCCTCGCTCGACTCGATCTCGTAGAACACGCGGCCCATGTCGTTGCGCCAGCGGATCGAATCGAAGACGAAGAACTCCGGCTCCGGTCCGAAGAAGGCGGTATCGGCGATGCCGCTGGTCTTGAGCCAGGCCTCGCCGCGGCGGGCGATGGAGCGCGGGTCACGGCCGTAGGCCTGCATGGTCGAAGGCTCGAGCACGTCGCAGATCATGACCAGTTGCTTGTGCGCGCTGAACGGATCGACGAAGGCGGTGTCGGGATCGGGCAACAGCACCATGTCCGACTCGTTGATGCCTTTCCAGCCGGTGATCGACGAACCGTCGAACATCTTGCCGTCCTCGAACAGGCTTTCGTCGACGCTGTGCGCGGGATAGGTCAGGTGATGCTGCTTGCCGAGCAGGTCGGTGAAGCGCAGGTCGATGAACTGGATGTTCTCGTCAGCGATCTGTTTGAGGATGGATTCGACGGACATGATGGGCCTCGGGTAGACGGAAGGGTGGATGGGATCACGGTAAAGCTTGCTTGCGCTTGCCTGGGAAAGAGCAACAGTCATGCCAACTCGTGAATCCCTGTAATTCAGCAACTTGCGTACGTGCACAGGGATCGTGTCGCACCATTTTGGTGCAATCTGGCGCTGCTGTCGCACAATATTGGTTCATATCGGCGAACCCTTGCCGGCTCAGGCATCGTAGGCGCTTTCGCCATGCGCCGTGGTGTCCAGCCCCTCGCGCTCGTGTTCCACGCTCACGCGCAACCCGTACAGCCACTTCACCGCCAGGCCGGCGGCCAACGCCACCAGGCCGCTCCACGCCAGAGTGATGCCCACCGCCAGCGCCTGGACGCCGACCTGATACAACACGCCATGACCGTTGCCGCCGTTGCCGCCCAACCACGTCGCCATGAAGACGCCGGTCAGCAGGGCGCCGGCGATGCCGCCCACCGCGTGGATGCCGAATGCGTCCAGGGCATCGTCCACGCGCAAAAAGCGCTTCAGGCCGTTCACGCCCCACAGGCAGGCCACGCTGCTCAGCGCGCCGATGGCGACGGCGCCCATGGGGCCGACGTTGCCGCACGCGGGCGTAATGCCGACCAGACCGGCGATCACGCCGGAAATGCCACCCAGCATGGACGGCTGGCGCCGCATCAGCGCCTCCGCGCCCACCCAGGCCAACACGCCCGCGGCCGTGGCCAGCAAGGTGTCGACGAAGGCCAGGGCGGCACCGGCATCGGCCTGCAGTTCGGAGCCGGCGTTGAAGCCGAACCAGCCGACCCACAGCAGGGCCGCGCCCACCATCGCCAGGGGCAGGTTGTGCGGACGCATGGCCGAGCGCCCCAGGCCCATGCGCGGCCCCAGCAGGGCGGCGCCCACCAGGCCGGCCATGCCGGCATTGATGTGCACCACGGTGCCGCCGGCAAAATCCAGCGCCCCCAGGGCATGCAGCCAGCCCTGCGGCGCCCACACCATGTGCGCGATCGGCAGATAGGCAAACGTGAACCACAACGCGGTGAACAGCAGCAGCGCGCCGAACCGCATGCGCTCGGCCACCGCGCCCACCACCAGCGCGCAGGTGATGCCGGCAAAGGTGGCCTGGAAGGCGAAATACAGGTATTCCGGCAATGCCGGCCCGCTTGCCGTCAGCGAGGACACCGTGACGCCGTGCAGGAACACCTTGTCGAAGTTGCCCAGGAAGGCCCCGCCGCCGCTGAAGGCCAGCGAATAGCCGTATGCCGCCCACAGCAGCAGGATCAACGCGAACACCGACAGCACCTGCATCAGCACCGACAGCACGTTCTTGGCCCGCACCAGGCCGCCATAGAACAGCGCCACGCCGGGAACCGCCATCATCAGCACCAGCAGGGTGGCGGTCAGGACCCAGGCGACGTCGCCCCTGTCCACCGGCATCCGGGGAGCGGCCTGCGCCACGGAAACGACGGACAGCGAGCCGATGGCAAGCGCCAGGCGATACCGCCGGCGCACGCGACCGGGACGTATGCACGGAAACGGGCCGGGCCGTCCACGGGCCGGCCAGGGCAACCACGGGAAAGTGCGGCAAGCAGTCGACATCACAGCGCCTCCCCGTCCTGTTCGGCCGTGCGGATACGCACCGCCTGTTCGACCGGAAGCACGAAGATCTTGCCGTCGCCGACGCGGCCGGTGCACGCGGCCTCGCGGATGGCGTCGGTCGCGGCTTCACGCCGCTCGTCCGTCACCACCACCTCCAGCTTGAGCTTGGGCAGGAAATCGACCACGTATTCGGCACCGCGGTACAGCTCGGTATGGCCCTTCTGGCGGCCAAACCCGCGTACTTCGGTCACGGTCATGCCCTGGACGCCGGTCGCGTCCAGCGCCTCGCGCACGGCGTCGAGCCGGTGCGGGCGGATGATGCTGATGATCAGGTGCATCGGAAGGCCTTCTGTGAAAATGAATGGTGACGAAGCGGCCGCCGCGGAATTTGCCGAGCGGATACCGCCTGCAAGACATTCACTTGCAGGGGACATACCAATGTAGGAACCCCATGATTTCAGTCACTTGTAATCTATGCAATGATAAGATTGCACTTTTCTGGTGCAATCATGCACAGGCCTTGCACGCGTCTGGTTCAATCGCTCCGCACGAACCGGGCCGCTCCTCCGCGTTGCCCGCCATGGAGGAGCACGACCTCGCCACGACCGGCGATCGCGCCGCTACACTGACGGTCCTTTCATGCCCGATGCCGCCATGCCCGACCTGATCCAGACCATCCTCCTCGGCATCATCGAGGGCATCACCGAATTCCTGCCGATCTCCTCGACCGGCCATCTGCTGATTGCCGAACACTGGCTGGGCGAACGCTCGGACCTGTTCAACGTAGGCATCCAGGCCGGCGCGATCCTGGCCATCACGCTGATCTACTGGCGGCGCATCTTTGCGCTGCTGACGCGCTGGCGCGACCCGGCCAACCGCGACTACCTGTGGAAACTGGCAGTGGCGTTCCTGATCACGGCGGTGCTCGGCCTGATTGCGGTCAAGCTGGGCTTCCAGCTGCCGACCGAGGTGACGCCGGTGGCGTGGGCACTGATCATCGGCGGCCTGTGGATGATCGGCGCCGAACAAGTGGCCGCACGCCAGCCCGACCGCACGCAGGTCACCTGGACGGTGGCCATCCTGGTCGGCATCGCGCAGATGGTCGCCGGCATCTTCCCCGGCACCTCGCGTTCGGCTTCGACCATTTTCGCGGCCATGCTGTTCGGCACCTCCAACCGCCCGGCGGCGACCGAATTCGCGTTCCTGGTCGGCATCCCGACCATGTACGCCGCGACCGGCTACGAACTGCTGAAGGTGCTGCACGACGGGTCCGCCGTGCACGAAAACTGGACCGCGCTGGGCGTGGGTTTCGTGGTGTCGCTGATCACCGCCTTCATCGCGGTCAAATGGCTGCTGGGCTACATCCGCACGCACACCTTCACGCCATTCGCCATCTACCGCATCGTGCTGGGCGTGGCGCTGCTGCTGCTGATTCCCGCCGGCGCCTGAAAAACACCACCCCCCGCTCCTCCCGTTCTTGTGTGTGTAGGAGCGCACCTGGGCGCGACAGCCTCAAAGCTCATTGAACGCTGATGCCGTCGCGCCCGGGTGCGCTCCTACACAAGGTGGGCGGATGGGGCAAGCGCGGGCCGGTTCAGCGCTCGACCATCTGCGAAAACCAGCGCCAGCCACGGAACTGTTCGGTCACCAGCTTGACGCTGGTCAGCATCGGCACCGCCAGCAGGGCGCCGGGGATGCCCCACAGCCAGCCCCAGATCAGCAGCCAGACCAGGATCGCCACCGGCGACAGGCGCATGCTCTGGCCCAGGATCAGCGGCGTGATGAAATTGCCCTCGGCAATGGTCATGCAGGCAAAGCCCGCCGCCGGCAGCAGGCCCTGCAAGGGATGGTGGAACTGCAACAATCCGATCACCGACAGCAGCAGCGTCATGCTGATCGCGCCCACGTAGGGAATGAAATTGGCCAGCGCCGCAAGACCGCCCCACAGCAGCGGATCGGGCAGACCCATCCACCACAGCCAGGCCGCGGTCAGCACGCCCAGCGTGCCGTTGATCGACGCGGTGGTGAGCACGTAGCGCGACACCTGGGTCTGGATGTTGCGCACCAGGGTGACGTTGTGGCGCTTCTTGCGGAAGGTCGGGGAAATTTCCACCAGCCTGCGCAGCAGGGCGTCGCCATAGATCAGGAAAAAGAACACCAGCAACGCCACCGTCAGCACGTTGGCCAGCACGCGCGGCGTCATCTGCAACAGGTCCCAGGCGGTGAACGCGGCCGTGTGCACGGTCGTGCGGCCGCTCGCCTCCGTGCTTCCGCCGACCAGCGAACGCGTGGCCCGGCTCGCCTCGTTGATGCGCGCCGTCACCGGCTTGAGCTTGGGTGCCACGTGGCGCAGGGCGGTCGGCGCGCGCTGCAACCAGTGTGCCGCCGGCTGCGCCAGCAGGGTGACGCCGGCACCGAGGCCGCCGGCCAGCGCCAGCATCAGCACCAGCGCCGACAGCGCGCGCGGCACGCGCCAGCGCGACGCGAACGCCACCAGCGGATTGAGGCCCAGCCCAATGAAGGCGGCCAGTACCAGCGGAATGACCAGGCTGTGCGCAAGCGCCAGCGTGTACAGCACCGCCAGGATCAGCAGTGCGTTGAGCACCGCGCGCAGGCCCAGCAGGTGCTTCGAGAAATGGCGCAGATGCCGCGCGTCCTTGCGCGCGCCCGGAGGCGCGGGTGGGGGTGAGGACGTCCCGTCCACGACCGCGACGGGGTCCGGCCGGGTGGTCGTCGGCAGGGGCTCGTTCATGCCAGCGGGCCCAGCAGGCGCAGCAGCCAGCGCAGGCCCGGATCGCTCCACAGGGCCAGCACGCCCCTGCCGCGCCGTCGTCCTCCGGTCAGGTAGCCGGCCACCAGGCCGCTGCCGCCGGCCGCAGCCACGCTGGCCAGCGGGTGGGTACCGACCCGGCGCCATACCCGCGCCGTGCACCGGGCCGAATCCCGGCGGGCGGCGACGACGCGCCGGCGCGCGGCACGCACCTCACTCAGACGGCGACGCAGTTTCATGTTTGGTTGCCTCCCCCGCAACATGGGTCGACGCGGGCGCCGGACGGGACAGGTCCCGCGCCAGCGCACGCCATTGAGCGCGCGTTTCCGGCAGGCTCATCCAGACCAGGCAGCGCCGGAACAGGAGGATCGACCCGGCCAGGCACAACGCCAGGACCGCGCCCAGGATCCCCAGCGCCAGTATCCACGAACCCAGCCAGTGTGCCAGCAGCCACGCGGCCAGCACCAGCACGGTCAGGCCCAGCGCGACGGCAAACACGCCCACCAGCAAGGCCGCCAGCAGGGCGGTCATGGCCGCGCTGCGCGCCAGCCTCCATTCGGCGCTCAGCAGATGCCACTGCGCCTGCGCCAGTTCGCGCAGGGCCAGGGCAGCCGCGCCGAGCTGGCGCAGCCACGGGGGTGGTGGCGAGGCCGCTTCCCCGCCGCCGTCGGCCGCCCCCTGTACCGGTTCCTCGTCCACGCCGATGGGTCCGCCGCTCAGCGCCGCATCAAGCGGCCGACCAGCCAGCCGGCGGCCAGGGCCATGGCCAGGGACTGGACGGGTTTCTCGCGCACGTACCCGCGCGCCTTGTCGGCCCAGTCACCGGCATGTGCCGCGACCTCGTCGAGCGCCTCGCGGCCGCGCTCGGCCGCGGCGCCGGCGCGATCCGCGGCGCGTTCGGCGGCATCGGCCATCTTGTCGGTACCGCGATGCACGCCCCTTTCGACCTTGTCGGCGGTCTGATCCAGTGCTTCGTGGGTACGGTCGACGGCGCGCGAAGTCGCCCTCTTGACATGCTCGGCGCCCTTTTCGATGCGCTCGGAGGCATGGTCGGTCTTTTTTTCGATGGATTCGTTGCTGGCCATGATCTGGCTCCTGTATCAATCAGTGGAAACGAGATGCACCTGCCCATCCCGGACGAACCTGCTACGGGCGTCGCCTGCGGAACAGCGAGACGATGAAGAGGATCAGAAAAACGATGAAAAGTATCTTGGCGATCCACGCCGCCGTACCGGCAATGACGCCGAAACCGAGAATGCCGGCGATGATGGCTACGATCAGGAACACGATGGCGTAACCGAGCATGATGCGTCTCCTTATCCCAATGGACCAACGTGGCCCGGCGATACCGGGCCACATCGTCATTGTTGGCACAGCGCATCGAAGTCGCGGCTGAACGTTGCGGCAGGTCCCGTTTCCCCGATTGCGCCGATTCACGTTCGTGCAGCCCACATGAAAACGCCTCACGGCGGCAGGGCGGGCATCGTCCACCGTGGGGCGCCATGATGGCCGGCAGCGCCCATCCTACGACGAACGACGAACGGCGTACCGGACAATCAAAACGAGCAGGGCGGGTACTGCCCGCCAAAGGCACGAACCCCATGCCACCTTCACGCGACAGGCAACGTCCGTCAGCGCTCCCGCGCCTGCGGATAAATCGCGTAGGTACCCATCCACTCGGCGCTGGCCAGCACGTGCCCCTGCAGGGCGCGGCGCACGTCCTCCAGGCCGAAAGGTCCGCCGAGATTGAGCGTGGCCACGTCCAGCGCATGGATGCGGAAGTGGTAATGGTGCACGAGGCTGTCGTTCCAGGGCGGGCAGGGGCCGTCGTAGCCGAAATATTCGCCGCGCATGTCGGCGTCCCCCGCGAACCAGCTCGTGTAGTCGTTCAGGCCCTGGCGGCAACCGGGCGGGCCGACCGGATCGGTCTTGCCGTGGGCGACGACGCCATCGCTGCAGCTGCCGGCCGCCAGCTCCCCGCACTCGGGCGGAATGTCGACCATCAGCCAGTGCACGAACTCCACCCGCGGCAGGTCGATCGGCACCGTGCGACCCTCCTGGTTGACATCGTCGGGCCGACTCGGCGCATCCGTATCCACGCAGGTCAGCGCGAACGAGCGCGTGCCTTCGGGAATGTCGCGCCAGGCCAGGTGCGGGCTGCGGTTGTCCGCAAGCGTCACCGGTTCGCCCGGCCTGCCGAAGGCGAACTCGGGCGGGATCGGGGCGCCGTTGGCGAAGCTGTCGCTGCGTAGTTGCATGTTTATCTCCTTCGGAGATGGGAATGGGGAATGGAGAGTGGGGAATGGGAAGGCGGGGCCGAGGCCGGCACGTACAGGTCGCCGTTGGGCCGGAGCAACCAGCCTACACTGGAAACCCCACGTCTCGCATGACTCGGCACCCGGACCCGCATGTGTAGGAGCGCACCTGGGCGCGACCGGCGCGAGGCTCGTTGAACGCTGGTGCCGGTCGCGCCCGGGTGCGCTCCTACAACGGCGAAGGCTGGATCAGGGCGCCAGCGCGTTGAAGCGCGCGGCGATGTAGGCATCGGTGAAGCTGCGGAACCGCCAGTCCATGAGGAAGCCGCAATGGCCGCCGTGCTCGGCAATGTCGAGTTCCACGGCAGGCGGCACGACGAGCTGCTCGAAATCGGAGACCGGGATCACGGGATCGTTGCGCGCCGTGAGGATGGTGGTGGGCACGCGCATGCCGGCCATGCGGTCGCCGGCCACCGAATAGCCGTCCAGATAATTGTCCAGCGTGCCGAAATCGGTGCGGCGCTCGATCAGGGTGCGGGTCAGGTCGCGCAATCCCTGATGCAATTCGCGCGGCTGGAAAAAATGCTCCTCGGGAAACAGGCGCTGCTTGCGTCGCAGCGAGCTGCGCCACTTGTGCATGAAGTACCAGTGGTAGACCCACGGCGCATGCTCGAGCGAAAACAGTCCCGCCCCGGGATCGATGACCGGGCACACCGACACCGTGTAGTCCAGCGGCAAATCCGCGTCCGGCGCCGCCAATGCCACCCGCAGGGCAAAATTGCCACCCAGCGAAAATCCGGCCAGGACCAGCGGCGTGCCGGGTTGATGCCACTGTCTGGCCGCTTCGCGCGTGGCCGCCACCACCTCGTCGAGCATGCATGAATGGAACAACTCGGTATTGAGGTGGTGGGTGTTGCCATGGTCGCGGAAATTGAGCCGGAACACGTCCCAGCCGTCGGCCAGCAGGCGCGCGCCGATCTGCACCACGTAGCTGGAATCGATGCTGCCTTCCCAGCCGTGGTACAGGATGGCCAGGCCGCGCGCCTGGCCGCGGCATCGCTGCGGCGTGAATACGCCCTCCAGGCGCGCTCCACCCTCGACTTCCAGCAATACCGGTCGGGCATTCTCGCGCAAGCGGCGACGCAGGCCGTGCTGGGCCATGCGCCGGGCACTGCTGGAAGAAAGCATGGTCTGCGCATGGCCGCTGCGCAGCAGGCCACGCGGCTGGAAATCACGGCCGCGCGGCAGGCCGTCCAGCTTGGGCCGCAGCGGCACGCTGTCACCCCGCGGATTCATGGCCGCGCGTCCACTTCCCCGTCCAGCGCCTGCGCGATCCGCGCACGTGCCTGCTCGGCCATGCGCCGCCGGCCCTCCGTGCTGGGCGGCACCAGGGGCAGGAAATGCACCTCGGCATCGGACACCGGCTCCCCCAGCAGGCGCACGACATTGGCCAGGAAGCTTTCGTTCGGGCGAAACGCCACATCCAGCCAGCGGCGGCCGTCGCGCGCATAGCGCAGGGCCACCGGCTGGACCGGCGCGTCGGCATCCAGCGCCGCCTGGAAGATGCGTGCGTGAAATACCCGCAGCTGTCCTTCATGGCTGGTCCCGCCCTCGGGAAACACGGCCACCGAACGGCCACCGCGCATGCGCTCGACCATGGTCTGCATCACGCTGGCCAGCGACTGGGTGGAGCCGCGCTGGTGAAAGATGGTTCCGCCACAGGTCGCCAGCCAACCCACCACCGGCCAGCGCGCGATTTCCGCCTTGGACACGAAACATACCGCACGTTGGGTATGCATCAGCTCGATGTCCAGCCAACTGACGTGGTTGCACACGAACATCGCCGCGTCCGGCAACGGCTGGCCCACCTGGCGCGCCCGAAAACCGAAGATGCGCAGCAACACCTTCGACCACCAGCGCGTGGCCCGGTGCGCCAGCGGCTCGCGGCCGTCGCGCGCGACGGCGTTGCGCCTGGGGCCGACGATGAACAGGCACAACGCGATGCCCAGCAACAGATGCAGCAGCACCAGCGGTGTCCGATACAAATAACGCAAGGGTCGCCACGGATCGCGCCGGGACGGGATGGAAGCTTCGGAGGTATTCATGAAGCGTCAAGATTAATCGACCGCGGCAGCCCTCGCCAGCGCGGGCCGGTTCCGGGACCTGTCCGCCGCCGGAACCCGCGCGGAAAGTCCGGCCGCTGCCGGCCGGTCGCCGGCCATCGACCACGACGCGAGTCGGGAGTACCCGCCCGGGCCCATCCCGCGATCTAATCCCAGAGACAGCTCTTGGACTCATGCTTACCATGAATCCGCACGACCTTGCCGTACTGGCTCAACACATAGATACCCGCATTATCCACGCACAATCCCCGGTCCTTGGAGGCGATGCATTCATAGAACCCCACATCCTTCAGGGTACCGTCGGTCACTGCCTTCAACCGCGGGTCCGACTGGTACTTTTCCAACCTTTGGCAGAACAGGCCCTTCTGGCTCATTGCCGAAAGAAATTCCGATATGGGTTGCCCGACATGATTGCCACCGACCGCGGCACGAACCTTGGAGGCCGGTGCAGCGCAACCTGCGAGTACGAAAGCGGCGAGCAGGGCGGGGACGACGGCAAAAAGCGGGAATCCTTTCATGCGGCTTTTCCTGATGCAGGGAGCGAATGGGTATCACGGATCGGGCTCGCCCTCGAACCGGCGCGCACCGTCCGGAATGGTAACCCATGGGGCCTTCGAACCCACATGAATATGCTCCGATGGCACGATGCCCGGGTCGTCGTCGAGGGTTCCGCAACGCACCGACACCAGGCCGGGCCGGAGATCCGATTGCGAGTAAACGGGCGAACCGCATTCCGTGCAGAAATAGCGCTTCTCGCCAGGGCTGGACGGGAAGCCCTTGAGCAAGGCCCGGCCCGAAACCACCTCAAAACCCGATCGCTCGACCAGCATGTTCGTCGCGAAAGAACTGCCGCTCGCCTTGCGGCACATGCCGCAGTAACAGGCATACATCACTTTCGGCGCAGTCTGCACCTCGTACCTGACCTTGCCGCACAGACAGGAACCTCGAAGCATGGTGTCCACCTCATTCGTGATGCCCGTTTCCCGAGACGTCCATTGCCCCGATGCGCAAGACTACACGACCGATGCATGCCTTCCGCCCAAGTCCATCTCCATGAAAATCATGTTGTCCTTCATTTCCTGGGTGGTTTCGGGGTCATAGGCCTCGACGTACGAGAACCCGAGGCTCTCGTACAAGGCATGCGCGTGCCTGAATTTCCTGAGGCTGTCGAGGCAAAGTCTTGCGTAGCCGCGGGCCTTCGCCTGCCGGACCAATTCCACCATCAATTTCCGGCCCAGCTGGTTCCCGCGCTCTTCGGGCTTCACGTACATGCGCCGCACTTCCCCGGTCTCGATGTCACCGGCAAACTTTTTCAGCGATACGCAACCCACCGCCTTCGGGACGCCGTTCGTCGTTTTCCAGGCAACCAGTACGAAATTTCCCTCCCGATCGTACGGCTCCGGCAGGGAGGCAATTTCCTGCGACAGATTCACCGCGCCAACGGGATAGTACTCATCTCCCCGCAGCACCTTGAATTCCCGCCAAAGTGCGGCGACGGCGGAAAAATCGTCGTCCTCCGCCACTTTGAGGGAGTACGGCTCTTCACTCATGATGTCTGCTCATGCGACCGGCACCAGCCCGTGCTCCTGTGTCCATTGCCTGGCCAAGGTGCTCTTGCCCGAGCCCGAATTGCCGAAAATGGGAATTCTCATGGGTCCTGGTGCCTGAATCCAGTGGCAAGAGTCACAGCGGGCATGCGCCGGAACGAATCATCAGCAGCGAAGCCGCCGGGATGTCCCTGTGCCCGCATCACGTCGCGTAGTCCGGCAGTCCGGCTTCGTCATGCAGATACCGCCCCATCAGGAGCCTGGGAAACACGGGCAGCCGCATCAACAGGGTCGCGAAGTCGCGCAGCGCCACTCCGCCGGCCGTTCTGGGCACAAACGAGGGCACCAGCTTTTGCGCATGACGCTGCTTGCGCGCAACGAACGGCCGCATTCTCTCCTGATAGCGCGCGAAGGCAACGCCGGGCTCGGCCGGATGCCGGTGAAGTTCTCCCGCCAGCACGTACGCTTCGGCAAGCGCGAAGCCCGCGCCCTCTCCGGCAATCAGGGAGGGGCAGGCCGCGGCGTCGCCGACCAGGGCGACTCTCCCCTTCGTCCACGTGTCCATGCGGATCTGGCTGATGCTGTCGAAATAGACGCCATCGACGCGTTCCATGGCCGAGAGAATCGCGGGACATTCCCAGCCCATGCCGGCGAAGGCCCTGGCCAATGCCTCCTTGCGCCCGCTTTCCGTGACGGGCACGGCACCTGCCAGATATTCGTCCCGCAGGAGCATGAAAAAAAGCATCTTGTCGTCGCGCACCGGAAATTTGGCAACGTATCTTCCGGGCGCCGTGTGCGCCATGTACAGGCCATCGTCGCGCGGTCGATAGCCGGCCACCTCGAAGGACGCGACGTGGCAGCCCATCGAATACTCGAAGTCCGCGTCCGGCCCGAAAGCGTCCTGGCGCACCCGCGAGTGCAATCCGTCCGCGCCGATGACCAGGTCGAATTCACGCTGCGCCCCGCGTTCGAAACTGACCTGCACACGCGTTCCACCGTCCTCGATCGCGGCGATGCTGTCACCGAAAATCGTTTCCACCCGGCCGTCCAGCGAAGCGTAGATGGCAGCCGCAATATCCCCGCGCGCCAACGCGGCGATGCGTCCGTTGGCCAGGCGCAGCAACACGCGCGAAGGGTAGCCTCCACGAACCCGCCCCTGTCCGTCCACCATGCGCAGCTCCTCGGTCTGGTATTGCAGATCGAGCAGCCGTGGAAGCAGCCCCATTTTTTCGACGGCGTCGTAACCGATTCCCCACAAATTGAGGACGTAGCCGCCAACACGCAGCTCCGGCGCTTTCTCGACCAGCGTCACTTCATGCCCGAACCTGCTCAGCCAGTACGCCACCGCCGTACCGGCGATCCCTGCTCCGTTGATGATCACTTTCACGCGTCTCGTGTCCTTCCACCACGCCCCAACGAGCGATATTTGTGC
>CAZMMO010000011.1:12496-17192 GCA_964567365.1 uncultured Rhodanobacteraceae bacterium
CACGGGAGCGGGATGCCGGATGTCCTGTCAGTACGGGTCGCCGTTCTTGTGCGAGAAACTCCATGTGCCGTCGATACGCGTTGCCACCAGGTCGTCGTCCGGGTACGAAACCTGGTCTCCCGCGGTCCGGTCGCCCACTTCCAGATAGACGACCGGCTCCCCGGTGCGGTTTTCCAGCCGGTGCGCGTTGCCATTGCCCGCCTTGAAACCGGCGCAGGAACCCGGCTCCAGCTGCCTGATACCCTCGTCGGTGCACAGGGAGGGTTGCCCCGACACCACGTAGATGAACTCGTCCTGCCTGGAGTGCGCATGACGCAGCGCCGATACCGATCCTGGCGGAAGAACCGTGAGGTTGACCCCGAAATTCGTCAATCCGAACAAATCACCCAACGGCCGCTTTATGCGGCCAGCCATCATCGATGCGAACGGCTCGGGATAATGGGACGGTTTCGTTCGGGGCTTCTGCTCCAATGCCGTGACCGAAATGGGTTTCGCTTTCATGGGATGTGCCGTTTGCGCCTGGTATCCAACGCCTGGGATTCGTGCCGCGGCCCCTCGGGCCCGATACCGGAAACCGGCGGCGTGGAAACTGCGGTCATGGTAGCGGCTGGCCGGAGCCGCCCGCTCACGCCGAATACGGTGCCTGAACCAGGCGCTGGGAAATCCACCAGATGTTTCCGTGCGGGTCCCTGACGCCGCCCTGCCGGTCGCCGTAGGGCATGTCGCCAGCCTCCATTTCCAGCGTACCCCCCGCCGCGAGCGCCCGCGCCATGGCTTCATCGGCGTCTTCGACGTAGATGTAGCAGGCCGTTGGCATGGGCCTGTAACGGTCCGTAGCCTCGCTCACCATGATGGTGGAAGTACCGATGCGAACCTGCGCATTCGCGATGCGGCCATCCGGACGCAGGCTGCGAAGCACCTCGGTACCGCCCAGCCCCTCGACCAGGAACGAAACGAATGTCTCCGCCTCCTCGACGAAAAAGTACGGCGTGACGGTGCCAAAGCCGGGCGGGATATACATGAATGCCTCTCAGCCCATACGGGCGCCAACACCTGGACGCGGCGGCCAGTGAGCAGACGACGGCCATCTGCCGCGGCTCGTCAGGGCTATTCTATGCCCTCGACGACGAAGGTGCGCGCGTTCCGGCTTGCGATTTAATTACCTCCGTCCCCTTTGCTAGGACGCAAACGGCGGCCTGGCTACCTCATGGCCTCGGGAGCACGGAGGCTCTTGCTGTAGTAGCCCGATTGATCGAAGCAACAAACGCGTTTCTTGCCTTTCGCAAGCATGTCGCAGGCGTTCGCCACACGGCTCTGCCGAGTCTTGACCTGCTTCGCGGACTCGACCCAATGAATCCAGTCTACGCGGGCAATGGTCGTTGTGGCCTCCCATGTGGTCTTGGCGTCCGGGCAGGCGTCAAGGGCTCGCCGCAAATCATCCGGGGGTACCGGCTCCGGTTCCGGATCCGCTGGGGAAATATGAACGGTAACCGTTTCGCCAAAATCCGCTCCCGCCGCTTCGCGCAGCTCCTCGCTCACCCGTAGCCAGTGGCCAAGTTGACCATCAGGTTCAAGCGTGGCCTGGAAGGGGTGGCCGTTGATGGTGCCCAGGACCGAAGTCCTGCCACGCCTCGGCAGAATCCCGCTCGCGGATTTCGGCAGTACCAGGAACGCCCAGGAGCCGCCGTCGCCGGGCCTTGCCGGACGCAACAGCTTGGTTCGGAACGTGGACGGATCAGCTTTTGCCATTCGAAAGTACCTTTGACGCCCAATGCCGCAGCTCAGCCGCCGGCAGATCGCGTAGCGGGATGACGGTCGGCTGCAACGCGTTGTTGGACATACGAGCGAATCTCTAATGTTCGGGAACGACGTGCAGGGTACCGCGGAAAAACGCGAGTGCGTCGGCATTGATCTGCCGGTGTGCCGCGGCACGGTTGACATGCGGCGGGTCGGTGCAAATCGTGGGTGCCGACTTGGCCATTTTCGCCGAGCACGGCGCCAGGAATACGAAGTGACCGGCCCCTTGAATCAACTTGATGCCGACGAGTGTCTTGATCAGCGGAGCGGCATGCAAAGTATTGTAACGAATTGGCTGGAAATGATCGTTGGCACCATCGTAAAGATAAACCGGACGATTGATCGATGCGAGTCCGGCCTTGTCGAAAATCATGGTCCACGGAGACATCGCAAAAGCCGACCTGACTCTTGGGTCGTCCGTACTGCCCCAACGATGGAGCTGATTTTGGATATCGGTCAGATACTGCTCGGCCGACCCCCATCCCTTTTTCTTGAGTTGGGAGGCGAATTTGCGAAAGGGAGTGCAGACGTTGCGATTATCCGGGTGCGCCTTGCAAAAACCGATGAGCCGATCGAAGCGGGGCACTGCGCCCACAAGCATAAGGGCCGTGTAGCCGCCGATGGAAAATCCGGCAACACCGATTTTGTGCGGATCGATCAGCGCCCTCCAGTGTGGATCGTCGAGCAGCATCCCGATCGTCGCCTTGACCTGGACTGGACGGCCGATGAACACGGCGGCCGTTCCCGTGCCGCTGGTGTCCTTGTAGTTGTCCTTGGGATGTTGCAGCGTAGCGACGACGAAGCCGTGCCGGGCCAGATAGACGGCGAGATCGTGATGACCGAGATCGGAGCCGCCGTGACCGTGGGAGATGACCACCAGGGGCTTGGCTCCGGGAATGGCCGTTGCTCCACGCTTCGCGTGCAGTTCATAGGGGCCAACCCAGGTGACGGCCGTGGACGGGGCGCTGGGATAAAACACATAGCCGGGCATGGTGCCGCCGTTCACGGGATCGTGGATCTTGATCGATGCGAAGCCAGCTCCGGTAACGGACTGTGCGTAGGAACCACAGGGCAGGACAAGCAAAAGCAGAGCCAGCCAGAGCCATTGATTCAAAGATGGTGGACAGCGATGTTTCACCTGAAAACTCCTTGATGCCTGGCGCTTCGGCCCAACGACGGGCCACGCAGCGGATCGTCCGCCGCAACCGGTCGGTTGTCAGCCGCGGCGCCGATAGTACATGGCGACCGCGCCGTTGCGGAGCGGCTTGGCCGAGACCAGCTCGAGCTGTCGCGTGCTTGGCAGCCCGCTCCGGTACAGGGTCGGGCCGTGGCCGGCGATCCTGGGGTGGACGAGGAACCGATACTCGTCGATCAGATCCAACCGGTCCAGCTCGGTGGCGAGCTTGCCGCTACCGAGGAGCACGCCGGCCGGGGTTGCTTCCTTCAACTTCTGCACGCCCGTGCGCAGGTCGCCAGGGATGTGATGGCTGTTGGTCCACGGGTAGTCCTTGCGCGTCGATGAGACCACGTACTTCGGCTTGGCTTCCAGTTTGACCGCCCACTCGCGCATCGCCGGCGGCACCTCCTCGTCGCCGCGGGCGACTGCCGGCCAGTAACTCTCCATCATCTCGTAGGTGACGCGGCCCCACAGCATCGCCCCCCGCTCGTCCATGAGGCGGGTAAAGAAAGCATGCGTTTCGTCGTCGGCGATTCCCTCCCGGTGGTCGACGCAACCGTCGAGGGTGACGTTGATGCTGAAGGTCAAGAGTCCCATGGCGGAAGTCTACTCCGGGTGGAGCGAACCGCCGGGCCGCCACTTGTCGACGAGCACCTCGCAGCGGCCAACGCTGAAACCCAGCGGTGGTCCGTCAAGCACGTCCGCCGCAGTGACTGGTCAGACTCACTTCATCATGCAGGAATTTGCGTAACGCTTCGGCGATCAGATCCGGCCGCCCGTCATTTTCGGGCCCGTCATGACCGAGCGCCTGAAACGTCATCTGTTCCGCGTGAGGCAAGGTCGAGGCGAGATTGCGAAGAGCCTCGCGAAAATACCGCGGACTTTTCCCTCCACCCAGCAGCAGGACCGGGATATCGAGTGAGCGGCAGGCCGGAAGGGTATCGGACATTTCACGAACGATGCGCATGTCGAAATGCAAGGTGCGGACGAGCGCGCGCAGGGAAACGGGCGAACGGCGTTCCTGCACTTCCATGATCAACGCCATGAGCGGTGTGAGCAACCAACGCGGCATCGTGCGAAACAGGGGCTCCGTGCCAAGACCCTTCATCGCGGTTACAACGGCACCCGCAAGCTTGCCCTGCGCAATCTCGCTCTCATATCGCGGCAACCAGCTTGTCGGTACCGAGCCGCCGACAGAGAAGGGCGGCTCGTAAAGCGACAATTTGGTGAGGCCGGGAGTGGCCAGGGCCGTTCTCAACGCGACCAGACCTCCGGCACTCAAACCAAACATGGCATGAGACTCCGTCCTGGCCATGAGCGCCTGCATGTCCTCGACCTCGCGCATGGTGCAGTAGTCGGCGCCGTGTGGACCACTGGCACCACGTCCCCGGCGGTCTGGAACGTAAACCGTGAACGTCCCCGACAATGCATGCGCAAGTTCCACGAAATCGTGGGACGTCTTCATGCCGCCGTGCACAAGAATGAGGCCCGGACCCCGCCCAAATTGGCGGTAGCCTATGGCAGTGCCATCTTTGGAGATAACGGAGTGCGTGGTGACAGGCATTGGCATTATTGGCCATCAACTTATTCTGGCGATGCGCCGGCAAAGGGAGCCTGACACCGGAGCCCAGCCGCCGGCGAATCGCGTAGCGGGATGACAGTCGGCTGCAGCGATTTGTTGGACATTCAAGCCGTCGCCACCAGCAGTTCTTCGGAATTGTC
>CAZMMO010000012.1:0-15589 GCA_964567365.1 uncultured Rhodanobacteraceae bacterium
TTTTTCCCGGAGTTGCCCCATGCGCCGCTGGCTGATCCCCGTCTTCGCCATCCTCGTCCTCGCCGCCTGCCACAGCCAGCCACCCCAGCCCTACCAGGGCGGTCACGTGGACAAGCTCACCGTCAAGGACCTCAAGGTCGGCACGGGGCCGGTCGCCCAGCCGGGCATGGAGGTGGTGGTGCAGTACACCGGCTGGCTCTACGACGAGCATGCCGCGGACAAGCACGGCAAGGAATTCGACAGCACCAGCAAGCACAACGACACGCCGTTCCGCTTCACCCTCGGCATCGGCCAGGTCATCCCGGGCTGGGACCAGGGCGTGGTCGGCATGCGCGTGGGCGGCGTGCGCCAGCTGCTGGTTCCGGCGGACCTCGCCTACGGCAGCCGCGGCGCCGGCGGCGGCGTGATTCCCCCCGGCGCCTCGCTGGTGTTCCGCATCAAGCTGCTGGATGCGCAGGCGCCCTGAACGCCGCCCCGGGTCGCCACGCCACATCGGCACGCCCGCCGGCCACGAGCCATCCAGGGTCGGGCCGTTATGATGCAAGACACGTCCCCACCGGAGCCGCTCCGTGCGCGACATCCACGACTGGTTCGACAGCTACCGCCGCGACCACCAGCACCCGGCCAACCGGGCCATCCACTGGGTGTGCGTGCCCGTGATCACGTGGTGCGTGATCGCGCTGTTGTGGCTGGTTCCGGTGCCGCACGGTTACGTGCGCCAGGGTACCTGGGCGGTACTGGCGATGTTCGCCGCCTACCTGTTCTACCGCCGCCTGTCGCGCAAACTGGGGATGGCCATGGCGCTGGCCTTCATCGTGCTGGCGTTGATCACGGCCGGACTGTACGACCTGCTCGGATTTTCCGGCCTGCTGTGGCTGGCGGTCGTCCTGTTCGTGCTGGCCTGGATCGGGCAGTTCGTCGGCCACGGGATCGAAGGCCAGCGGCCCTCGTTTTTCACCGACCTGGCCTACCTGCTGATCGGGCCGGCCTGGCTGATGGGCAAGATCCTGCGCCGCCTGGGCATCGGTTACTGAACCCGCCTCTTCCGCACCGCAAAGCCGTCACGGCACGAACCGCCGCGGTTGCACGTCCAGCAGGTCCGACAAGCTCCCGTTGTCGGCAAGCAGATCCTGATCCAGCCGCGCAACCATACCCTTGCCACGGCCTGCGATGCGCGCGAGCAACCGCAATCCGTATCCTGGCAACGGCAACGCCAATGTGCGCGGCGCCAACTGCCGGCGCGTACGCGCGAACAGGTCCGACACCGGCAGGCGTTCGCCGCCCCCGATGCAGATCGTTCCCGTAGCCTGCGGGCGTTCGAGCGCCGCCAGCACGGCTTGGGCCAGGTCGTCGGCATGCACCGGCTGGCGCAGCCCCCTTCCCCGCGGCAGCGGAAACACGCGCCAGCGCCGCGCCCGCGCAGCGAGCTTCTCCAGGCTCCCGCCCGCGCCTCCGTAGATCAACGTCGCGCGCAGGATCGTGCAGGCACTGCCCAGGTCGGCGCAGCGTTCCCGCAGACGCCGTTCGGACGCGCGCAGGCGCGAGGACAGCTCGCGCTCGGCCGCAACCGGCGAATCGCGCTTGCTTTCGGCACTCATCGAGGACATCGCCACCACGCGCGGCGAACCTGGGACCCCGGCCCGTTCCAGCCAATGTGAAAAATGATCCAGCGGCCCCAGGCAGACGATGGCCGTGACCGATCCGGGCACGGCCGGCACCGCATCCGGCAGGCGCCCTTGCCGCCACTGCAGACCGCCGTCGCCGACACGCTGCACACGGCTGAAGGCAACCACCGGTACGCCCCGCGCCTGCAGGCGCGACAACAGGTACCGTCCGATCTGTCCCGAGGCACCGAATACCACGCAGGTCACGCCCGTCCTCCGCACGGTCCCGCGCCGCTTCGCCTGCCGGCACGGAAGGTTTCCTGCCCGCGCAATTCCATAAATCGTCCCGGTCCGGTGATGGTCGTGCGGATTATTCGCCCTGCCCGGTGCATTGGCAAACCCAACCGCCCGCACCGGTTCGGCGGGGCCGCCGGATTTGGCCCAAACACGATGACGAACGGCCCTCGTTCACTTGCGACCCGTCCATGGCAAACCTAGTCTGCAAGCACAAGCAAGAACCGGCTCCGGGCCCGCGGGTCCAACCGGTGCACGGCATTCGGGCCCGTGGATGCCCCGGACAGGACGACGATCACGGGGCGATGCAACGCGCACGTGGCGTCTTCCGGCAGCGTGGATCAAGGTGGAATTCGATGAACCGACGGCAATTCATCCTGCTCGCATCCTCCGCATGGATGGCGCCGCGCCTGCGTGCCTTTGCCGCCGGCACGACCGGCTCCTGCGTCAAGGCCATCCCTCCCTCCACGCCGAAGAAGCCGAAGCGCATCGTCCAGCTGGGGCGCGTCAGGGTGGACGATTACGCGTGGCTCAAGCCCTCCAACTGGAAACAGGTGTGGAAGGACCCGTCGAAGCTGGGCCCGGTCATTCGCAAGCATCTGGAAGCGGAAAACGCCTATGCGGAAAAAGTCCTCGCACCGACCCGGGCACTGCAGGACAGCCTCTACGACGAAATGCTGGCACGGACCCCGGGCGACGATGCGCCACCCCCGTATCCCGGCGGAGCGTGGCTGTACTACCGACGCATGCCGCCCGGCGCGCAGCACGCCTCCTGGTACCGCAGGCGCCGCGACCGGCAAGGCCAGGAACAACGGCTGCTCGACGGCCCGGCACGCGCACACGGCAACCCTTCGTTCAAGATCGCAAACGCGGTCGCAAGCCCCGACCAGCGCTTCTTCGCCTGGGCCGAAGACGCCACGGGATCGGGCTGGTACCACATCGTCATCAAGGATCTGGAAACGGGAAAAATCCTGCCCCGGCCGATCGGCGACGCCTACGGCCCGTTCGTCTTTTCGCCGGACTCCCAATGGATTTTCTGGGTCCACCGCAGCGCCGGCAGCCGCCCCACGAAAGTTTTCCGCAGGCGCATAGACGGGCATGAAAACACGCTCGTGTACCACGAAAACGATCCCGATTTCCTGATGACCGTCGGCACCACGGCCTCGGGGAAATACATCACGATCCGGTCATGGAACGCCGATTCCAGCGAAGTCCGCCTGATCCCCGGCGACGAACCCGCCCGGGCGCCGCGCCTCGTGGAGCCGCGGACCGGCGGCCTGGTCTATTCCGTGGAAGACTGGAACGGCTTTCTCGCCATCCTCACCAACGCCGACGGCGCGGCCAACTACAAGATCATGCGGACCCGCGAGTCCACGCCCGGACGAGCGCACTGGAAAGACTGGATCCCGTACGACCCGAAATCGTTCATCACCGGCATGTGGGCCTTCCGCGACTACTTCGTGTACATGGAGCGCGCGGACGTGAACCCCCGCCTCGTCATCCGCCACGCGGGGAACACGCCGGGCCGCACGGTCACGCATTCCGAGGCGGTCTATACGGTGGACGTGTCCGGGCACCAGGAATACGACTCGCCCACCCTGCGCTACGTGTACCAGTCCCCGCGCCAGCCAAGGCAGTGGATCGCCCACGACATGTCGACGGCGAGGTCCACCGTCCTGAAAACGGAAAAAGTGGGCGGAAGCTTCGACATCGCGGACTACGTCGTCGAACGGATCCATGCCGTCGCCGACGACGGCGCCCGGGTTCCGGTCGCCATCCTGCGCCACAGGAACACGCGGATCGACGGCAGCGCGCCCCTGCTGATGCAGTCCTACGGCGCCTACGGATACTTCGTCAAGCCCGCCTTCTCGGCGCCCCTGCTCTCCCTCGTGGACCGGGGCTGGATCCACGCGTTCGCCTACGTCCGCGGCGGCTCCGCCAAGGGCTGGACCTGGTACACGCAGGCGCGGCAACTGCACAAGAAGCGCAGCTTCACCGACTTCACGGCCTGCGCGGACACGCTCGTCGCCAGGGGCTACACGAAAAAAGGGCGCATCGTCATGTACGGCTTTTCCGCCGGCGGACTGATCGAGGGCGCCGTATTGAACCTGCGCCCCGGCCTGTTTTCGGGGGTGATCGCGGAAGCCCCGTTCGTGGACATGCTCAACACCATGAGCGATCCCAGCCATCCCCTCGTCCCGCTCACCTATCCGGACTGGGGCAATCCGCTGAAAAGCCGCGCCGTGTACGATTACATGGCCAGCTATTCCCCGTACGACAACGTGACGAAACAGGCTTACCCGCCCGTGCTCGCCACGACGAGCGTCGCCGACAACCGGGTGGGCTTCTGGGAACCGGCCAAATGGATCGCCAGGCTTCGCGATGACGACACCAGCGCGACGCCGAAACTGCTGCGCGTGGAAAACGGCGGCCACGGAGGATCCGCCGGACGCCTGGCGAAGCTGCACCAGACCGCACTTTTCTATGCCTTTGCCTTCTGGGCATCCGGCCACCATTGTTCCTGAGTACGCAAGCATGGGATTCATAAACCAACCGCACGCCTTGCGCTGGCGCAGGTTCCTGTTCCAGGTGCACCTGTGGATCGGCGTCATCCTCGGCCTGTACGTCGTTTTCATCTGCCTTACCGGCGTGGTCCTGGTATTCCAGACGGAACTGCTCAACAGCGGCAAGCCCCACCTGCCCGACGCGCCGGGACATGCGGCTCCGCACTGGGGCAGGCTGGTGGGCACGGCATTGCGGGAAAACCCCGGCAGCACCCTCGCCTACATCGACATGCGCTCGGACAACCGCCGCGTGGTGCCCATGGGCCTGCGCAAGGACGGCAAGACCACCGTCGTCTACATGGACGCCTACACCGGCAGCCCCGTGAAGCAGGAGGACCCCGAACGGGAGCACTGGCTCGTCGGGACGGCGGAAGAACTGCACACGCAACTCGTGGGCGGCCGCGTCGGAACCATCGCCAACGCCGTGGGCGGGGCGCTGCTGTTCGTCATGGCGGCCATCGGCATCGTGTTGTGGTGGCCGGGCATCCGCAGTTGGAAACGCGCACTGCGCATCCAGTGGCATGGCCGATGGTGGGGGTTTTGTCATGACATGCACCGCACCTTCGGTTTCTGGTGCTGCCTGATCATCGCCATGTGGGGCATCACGGGCGCCCTTTTCATGTTTCCCAACCAGGTGCCGCGCATCTTCAGCGTGTTCTCCGGCACCAGCAGCCTGTCGCACCTGCACTCGGACTGGAAACCGGGCGATCCGGTGCTGCCCGTCGACTACTTCATCCGTCACGCGCAACAAAGGTATCCGCAGGACAAGCTCGCGTACCTGTACATGAAGCTGATCCCGCAAGGCGAAGTGCAGGTATACCTGTCCCCGCGACCGGCCACGCCCATGGAGCTGCTCGAGGACGAGGTGGTATTCCACCCGCGGACCGGCGCCATCCTCATGCACACCTCGAGCAGGCAATGGGACCTGGGAGAGCGCCTCGCCCTGGGCATTTATTCGGTCCACTTCGGCGACTTCGGCGGCCTGCCGATCAAGATCCTGTGGGCGCTGTTCGGCCTGGTCCCGGTGGTGCTGGTGACGACGGCCTACGTCATGTGGTGGAACCGGTCGGTGAAAAGAAAATGGAAAAAGCTGACCGCAAGACGGGCCACCGCCGACACGAATGGCTGATGTGCGCGCAACGACATTCCGCCTCGGCATCGTCGCCCTGGCGCTTTTCGCGGCATGCGCATGCGCGCGTGCGTTTGCCGGCGACGACGGCCTGCACGTGGAAGGCGTCGCCATCGCCGTATACCAGAAGGCGGACCATTCCCGTGTCGACGGTACGGACATCCACGGGGAGGGAGCCGGTCAGTTGTACCTGTTCGGCACGCTCGCGTCGGGGCCGGGGACCTGGAACATCGAGGTGCGCGGGGGCACCACGCCCCGCGCCAACGGCGTCAGCGGCTTTTACGGCTCGAACGGCCTGGTCGGGGAAACGCTCGACGCCGACGGCGACGGGCGCATCGCCGTCACGCAATGGTTCTACGAAGCCCCGATGGGGGCGGGAAAGCTCCGCACCGGCCTGCTCGACCCGACCGCGCTGTTCGACGGCAACCCCGTGGCCAACGACGAATACACGCAATTTCTTGCCGACGCCTTCATCAACAATCCCTCCATCGGATTTCCCAGTTACGTCCTGGGAGCGTCCTATCAGGGAACGATGGGTGACCATGTGCAATACGAACTGTTTGCGGGCAGCGATACGGGGCTTGAGGAAGGCAGGCATTCCTATGCGGACGTCCTGCACGTGGGCGGCCGCCGGGACGGCCACCGCAAAGGCGCGTTCACGATGGCCGAACTGGACTGGCGCAGTGGCGGATACCTGCTCGGATTCGGAGCCTGGTTCGACAGCGGCCGCGTCGACCGCATCTCTTCGAACGGCACCACGAACAGGCACGGGCTGTTCCTGCTGGCCGGCACGCAACTCGGCGCCGGCCATTTGCAGGCCAGCGCCGGCATCGCCAACGACCGGGCCCAGGCCACGGCCAATTTCGTGTCCCTCGCATACCAGCTTCCGTTGCGATTTCCGGAGCGCCACTCGACATTCAGCGTCGCCGTCGCGCGCACCGGCGCCTCGTCCCACCTGCCGTTCGATTCCCGCCCGGTGTACCAGGCCGAAGCCTATTGGCGCATCCCGCTGGCGGACTCCTTCTACGTCACGCCGGACATCCAGTACCTACGGAACCCCGGCTTCCGTCCGGACCGGGGCGGCGCCTGGATCGGCGCCCTGCGCGTCGGCGTCGTTTTCTGAACGGTCCGGAGCCTCGCGATACCTGCACGGTACCCACGCGCACATGGCCCGCCGGGTACCGCATCGCGCCACACGGTCATGCCGAATTTCCTGACGAATACCCGAACCAGCGGAGAAATCGAAATGGTTACCCGAATCAAAGCCGACCGGAGCACCTGCGAGGGTTTTGCCAACTGCGTCATGAACGCCCCGAAGTACTTCGACCTGGACGACGACGGCAAGGTGGTGATCCTGCGGCCCACGCTCGACGAAGCCGACCGCGACGATGTCGAAGCCGCGGTGGACAGTTGCCCGGTACTGGCCCTGCGGCTGGAAGAAAAAGACGGGTAGGAAACTCCGGGCCAGCCCGGAACCGCCATCGCGGCGTCAGCCGGAACGGCCCGGGTTGGCCGCGGACATCCATTCGACCAGCTCCCGCTCCCCGGCCTCCGAAAGGCCGCGGATGATTTCGGGATAGGTGTCGTCGCGCTCGTCCTGGCCCAGCTTGAACTTGGCCCTGGTGGCCTGGACATGGGCGCGGAACGGGATGATGTGCTGCAGCAACCGCTCGTAGCGCGCATGCATTTCCTCGATGCGCCAGCGGTTCGGGCGGCCGTCTTCCATGGCCTCGACCAGGTCGCGGACGATGCGGTCGAGATCGTCGTGGTTGTCCAGGAACTCGATGCGCACGTCCATGCTCACGCCCGCGTAATTCCAGGTCGGCGCCTGGGTCCGGTCGCTCATCCACGAAGGCGAGACGTAGCCGTCGGGGCCCATGAAAAGCAGCGTGGCATGCGGGTCTTCCTGCAGCTCGGCGACCTGCGGATTGGAACGCGCGTAATGCCCGGTCAGCGTCGCAGGCAGGTCGTTTTCGACCCGTTCCGGACGCAGCGGCAGCGGGGTCGCGCAGTTGCAGCCGCCGCGGGAAACGATCCACGCCAACGGATGGCGCTCGATCAACCGGGTGACCTCGGCATGGTCGCGCGGAACGAATCGGGAACCGGTCATCATGCAATCTCCTGTCGAACGTGAAGCTGCCTGCGCAGCCATGCGGCCGCGTCGTCGAATGCGCGGCCGGCGACATCGGCGACGGCCACGGCCTCGAGAAAACTGTGCGGCGCGCCGGCGTATTCGCGCACTTCGGTCTCGACGCCGGCGGCGCGCAGGCGTTGCGCAAAGGCGGCATCCTGCTCCGCCAGGACGTCACATTGTGCAATCAGATGAAACGCCGGCGGAAGGCCTTCCAACCGGGCATGCATCGGACAAGCCAACGGATTTTCCTCGTCGGCGGGGCCGGCCAGATAGTTTTGCCAGTACTCGGCCATCTCGCGGCTGGAAAGCAGGTTGTCTCCGGACCCGTAACGACGGACCGAGGATGCGGAAAGCCCGCTGGAAAAGCAGCCGTAGGCCAGCAGCATGGCACCGATCGCATCGGGCTCGTCCGCGTCGCGCAGCATCAGGCTGGTGGCGACCGCCAGGTTCGCGCCCGCCGAATCCCCGCCGATCGCCAGGCGCGTCGCATCGATTCCGGGCCAGGCATCGCGTCCGGCCAGCCAATGCACGACATCGTTGATCTGTTCGAGCGCGACCGGAAACTTCGCCTCGGGCGACAACGCGTAATCGACCCCCACGACCAGGATCCGCGCGCGCGCCGCGAACTCCCGCATGACCCGGTCGTGGGTCTGCGTGCTGAACATGGTCCAGCCGCCGCCATGAAGGTAGACCAGGGCGGGCTGGGGTTGGCGGGTTTGCCCGGGCCGGTATAGCCGAACATGCACATCGCCGTGCCTGGTCGGCACCCAGGCATCCGCGGTGGCAGCCATGGCGGGACCGCCACGGCACCAGCGCGCGCGAACGACCTCGGCCTGGCGGCGCCTCTCTTCGAACGACGAAGCGTCCGCCCGGGTCCCCTCTGCGGCCGGTTCCGGCATCAGGCTGGAAACGAAAGGCCGCAACTGTACATCGAGGGGGACGGGTTTGCGGTCGTCCGGCGTGGAGGGTTCGGATCCTGGCTTGCATACCATCGTGGTGGCGGCCTTTGCGTGGGGTCTGCGACCGGGTCATCGGGGATTTTGCGCCCTTCCGCCCGGCCCGGGCACATGCCGTCGGGTACTGCATGTGGTGCAAAACTTCCGTGGTAGCCTAATATCGATACGATTCGAAGACTGTCGAGATCGGACCACGCATCGTCTAGCGAGGGCCAAATGAACCGCAGCACGAAAGGAGACGATTACCAGTTCGTCGACCGTCCCGTGGCCGTACTGATGGACAACTACCCGCCGGGATTCTGTGACCCGGCCCACAGCCATGTCCGCGCACAACTGGTCTACGCCACGTCCGGCGTGATGATCCTGAGCACCGGCGACACCAGCTACGTCACGCCGCCGCAACGCGCCATATGGGTTCCGGCCGGGGTGACGCACGAGGTCCAGTGCCGCGGCCAGGTGCGGATCCGCACCCTGTACATCGCCAGCGACGCAAGACCCGACCTGCCGACCGACTGCAGCGTCATCGTCGTTTCCGACCTGCTGCGCGAACTGATCCTCGAAGCCTGCAACCTGCCGGTGGAGTACGAACTGGGCGGCCGCGACGAACTGGTCATGCGGCTGATCCTGGACGAGATCGGCCGCGCGCAACGCATCCAGTTGAACGTGCCGATGCCGTCGGACAAGCGGCTGGTGCGGGTATGCAAAACCATCCTCGCCGACTCCAGCGCACAAAAGACGCTGGACGACTGGGCCGACACCGCCGCCATGGGCCGGCGCACCTTCACCCGGGCGTTCCGCCGCGAGACCGGCATGACCTTCGCCACCTGGCTGCAGAACGCCCGCCTCATCGACGCGCTTTCGCGCCTGGCCGAAGGACACTCCATCACCGAGACCGCGCTCGACGTCGGATACAACAGTCCCAGCGCGTTCACCGCCATGTTCCACCGCACCTTCGGCGTGTCGCCGACCCGCTATCTTGCCGATATCGACGCCTCTTCACCGGGAGAAGCGGACCTCGAACGACCCGCATCCGGTGCCGCCGAAGCCGCCGGCCATGGCGCCACGCCGGGCGTGGCCCAAACACGATGAAAGACGGCCCTCATTCGCTAGCAGGCCCGCGGTCGCGGACCTAGCCTGCTGGTGTACGAGGAACAGGTCGCAAGGCTTGACCGCGGTTTCGAACCCGACCGGCCCGCGACAAACGATGGATCCGGCCCGGGCGCCATGGTCAGGCTTCCTGCGCCACGGGAGCCGCGGACGGAGCCATCCGGCAGGACAGGAAACATTCCATTCTTCCACAGCCGCTGTCTGGCTACGACCCGCGATTCCGTCGCGGGCAGGGGTACAACATGATTCTCCGCGAGCTTCCAACGACCGACACCTCCCACCGGACACGCCTGCGGCACGCAAGCACATTCCTGATGCTCGCGGCCGCACTCTCCTCGCCGGCCGCCCTGGCGGAAAATCCGCCGGCCCTGCACGCATCCGGTCAACAGCAGCACGCCACCGCCGGCAGCCAGTCCCCGACCCCGACGCCGGCAGACGGACAATCCGGGAAAAGCGCGCAAGAGGAAGGCAATACCACGAAGCTCGAAACCGTCGTGGTGTCCAGCTACGTGCCGGTACAGACCAACTCGGCAAACAAGTCGCAGATTCCCCTCCTGGACACCCCGCAGTCCGTCACCGTCATCTCGCGCGCGCAGATGAACCTGCTCGACTGGCAAAGCCTGGGCCAGGCGGTGCGCTACACCGCCGGCGTGGTCGGCGACAGTTTCGGCGCCGATCCCCGCTACGACTGGCTCACGCAGCGCGGCTTCTCCCCCACCGTCTACATCAACGGCCTGCGGGCGCCGATCGGCTCGGTGAAGAGCACGGGCATCGACCTGTTCGGGTTCCAGACCGTCGAGGTGCTCAAGGGACCCTCGTCGGCACTGTACGGATCGCAGCCGCCCGGGGGCATCGTGAACCTGACCAGCCGCCAGCCCGAAGACACGTTCTACGGGGAAGGCCAGCTCCAATACGGAAGCTATGCCAGCAAGCAGGCCAACCTGGATGTCACCGGGCCGCTCGGCGACAACCCCCATTTCATGGGCCGATTCACCGCGGTCTACTACGACCGCGGCATACAGCGGCGCGGCGTGAGCAACGACCGCTATTACGTGGCGCCTTCGTTCACCTGGAGGCCCTCGCGCGACACGACGCTGACCTTCCTCAGCTACTTCCAGCACGACGCGATCGACGGCGACGGCGCCGGGTTCCTGCCCGCCTACGGGGTTCTCCTGCCCAATCCCGTGGGCTCGGTTTCCACCAGCACGAACCTTGGCGACACCCAGTACAACAAGTTCAAACGCGACCAGTACGGCATCGGGTACGAGTTCCGGCACCGCTTCAACGACACCTGGAACTTCCAGCAGAACCTGATGTACTTCTCCAACAAGAGCCACAAGCTGGAGGTCTACGGCACGGGGCTGGTCACCGATGCGGCGGGCGTTCCCACCGACTATCGCACGGTCACCCGCGCCAACTTTCCGTTCGATGAAAAAATCCGCGCGACGGAAGTGGACTCGCGCCTGCACGGCAATCTCGACTTCGGACAGGTGACCCACAAGCTGCTGGTCGGCCTGAGCTTCCGGCACTACAACGACGACGCGGCCTTCGGCTTTGCCGCGGCCCCGCCGATCGACCTGTTCGATCCCGTCTACGGGATGCCCATCACCACGCCGCCCCTGAGTACCCCGTACCTGCAGCAGGTGCAAAAGGAAACCGGCCTGTACGCGCAGGACGTGATGGAGGTGAACCACTGGGTCGTGACCCTGGGCGGACGCGAGGACTACGTCGATACCAGCAACTTCGGCACCGGCACCGTCGACCACAAGTTCACCTACCACGCGGGCGTGAACTACGTCCTGGACAGCGGCCTGGCGCCCTACGTGTCGTATGCCACCTCCTTCCAGCCGGTGGCCGGCGCGGACTTTGCGGGGCACGCCTTCCAGCCCACGGTAGGCAGCCAGACGGAAGTCGGGCTGAAATTCCAGCCCACCTCGCTGTCGCCCGGGAAAAATCTTCTGGTGACGCTGGCGGCCTACGACCTGAACCAGAAGAACGTGCTCACGCCGGACCCCGCCCACCTGCTGTTCAACGTGCAGACCGGAAAAGTCAGGGTCCGCGGATTCGAGCTGGAGGGCGTCGCCCAGTTCAACGAGCGCCTGAGCTTCAACTTCGCCTACACGGTCATGAGTTCGGAGGTCACCAGCAGCAACGGACCGGATCTGGGCAAGGAGCTTCCGGTGACGCCACGGCGGACGGGCTCGGCCCTGGTCGACTACACGGTGCGGTCGGGAGTTCTTTCGGGGCTGGGCGCCAGCCTGGGCTTCCGCTACATCGGACCGAGCTACGGCGACCCGGCCAACACCCTGCAGGCACCGGGGCGCGTTTTGTGGGATTCCACGATCCACTACGCCACCGGGCCGGACTGGGAGTTCGACCTGAGCGCGTCGAACCTGTTCGACAAGAAATACGTGGCGCGCTGCTCCAGCCTCCAGCAATGCTTCTTCGGCAACCGCCGCGTGGTCAACCTGACGGCCACACGCCGGTTTTGAACCGGCGGCAACCGGACCATGACCCGCCAGGTGCGAAGTCCGTTCGCCCCGATGTTCAAAGCCGGTCCTGAGGCGTCGAAGGAGGCGATCCCCGAACTTGCCGCACCGTTCGTGGTTCGATACGCGAAGCGTACCCCGTGCAGAGCCTGTCGAAGCATCACCACGAACGGGGGTGGCTTCTGGCCGAGGTTTTCCACAAGGACGGTGACGTGACCATGGCAACTTCCTCCACGCACCACCCGGCATCGAAGGACGGCCACTTCGTGCGCGACATGGGCGTGGTCGGCCTGCTGTTCGCCTCGGTCGGGTCGATCATCGGGTCAGGATGGCTGTTCGGCGCCATGAGCGCGGCGGAAAAAGCCGGGCCGGGTTCCGTGTTCGCCTGGCTCATCGGCGGCGTGATGATCATCCTCATCGGCCTGTGCTATGCCGAACTGGGCGCCATGTTCCCGGTGTCGGGCGGCGTCGTGCGGTTTCCGCATTTCTCCTTCGGTTCCCTGGCCAGCTACACGCTGGGCTGGGTCACCTGGCTGGCCGCGGTCGCCACCGGGCCGATCGAAGTCCTGGCGGCGCTGCAATACGCGAACAACTACCTCCCCTGGCTGCAGCACCTGGACCCGACCGGCTCGCCGGTCCTGTCCGGCCCCGGTTTCGCCGTGGCGGTCGGCATGCTCCTGGTATTCAGCGCGGTGAACATCTTCGGCATCCGCTGGTTCGCCCGGCTCAACAATGTGCTGGTGTGGTGGAAGCTGTTCATCATCCTTCTGGTGATCGCGGTGTTCCTGGCCGTCGCCTACAACGGCATGAACTTCCACAACGCCCAGGCCGGCGGCTTCCTGCCGTACGGCTGGAAAGGCGTGTTCTCGTCCATCGCCACGGCCGGCGTGGTGTTTTCCTTTCTCGGCTTTCGCCAGGGCGTGGAACTGGCCGGCGAGACCCGCAACCCGAAACGCAACGTGCCGATCGCCATCATCGGATCGATCGTCATCACCGCCGTGATCTACATCGGTCTGCAGACGGCCTTCGTCGGCGCGCTGCCCGAGGGCGCCCTCGACCACGGCTGGGCGGCGATCGGCGAAAGCTTCAACAACGGGCTGGACCAGATGGCGGCCGCCTACGGGCCGCTGGCGGCGCTGGCGACCGTGATGGGGCTGACCTGGCTGGCCGTGCTGCTGTACATCGACGCGTTCCTGTCGCCGGCCGATACCGGCCTGATCTACACCACGGTCACGGCCCGCCTGTCCTATGCCATGGGGCGCAACGGCAACGCGCCGAGGGTACTGACCCGGGTCAACGGGCGCGGGGTGCCGTGGGTCGGGCTGATCGTGACCTTCGTCGTCGGCGTGGTCTTCCTGCTGCCGTTCCCGGGCTGGGCGAAACTGGTCGGTTTCGCCACCTCGTGCGCGGTGTTGTCCTTCGGTTCGGGACCGGTGGTGCTGATGGCCATGCGGCGCCAGTTGCCCGACCATGCGCGGCCGTTCCGGCTGCCGTGCGCGCACGTGATGTCCTACCTGGGCTTTCTCTCGGCCAACATGATCGTGTACTGGTCGGGTTGGGACACCGTCTGGAAACTGATGGCCGCCGTATTGATCGGCCACGCGATCCTGGCCCTGCACGAAGGACGGTTCCACCGTTCCACGCCGAGCCTGGAGTGGCGTTCGGGTTCCTGGGTCCTGGTATGGCTGGCGGGCCTGACCCTCATCAGCTATCTCGGCATCTATGCCGGCTCGCCGCACGCGGGCAACCTGGGCGTACTGGGCTTCGGCTGGTCCTTCCTGGTCATGGCCCTGTTTTCCGCCCTGGTGATGTGGCTGGCGGCCTCGTCGCGGCTGTCGCCGGAATCGGCCAGGGCGCACATGACCCCGTAGAGCGGGCGCTGCGTACAATGGAGCATCGCCTCGCACCGTCGTCCCGCCCGCGTCCACCATGCCCGTCCAGCGCAAGATCATCCATGTCGACATGGACGCGTTTTACGCGTCGGTGGAGCAGCGTGACGATCCGGACCTGCGCGGCAAGCCGGTGGTGGTGGCCTGGCGCGGTGCGCGTTCGGTGGTGTGCGCGGCCAGTTACGAGGCGCGCAAGTTCGGCGTGCACTCGGCGATGCCGGCCGTGCGTGCCGAACGATTGTGCCCGCAGGCCGTGTTCGTGGCGCCGGATTTCGGGCGTTACAAGGCGGTGTCGCGGCGCATCCACGCCGTCTTCGCCGAGCACACCGAACTGGTCGAGCCGCTGTCGCTGGACGAGGCCTATCTGGACGTGACCGAGGCCGCGCGCAACCGTTCGGCCACCGCCATCGCCGAGGCCATCCGCAAGCGCATCCGCGAGGACACGCAATTGACCGCATCGGCCGGAGTGGCGCCGAACAAGTTCCTGGCCAAGATCGCCTCGGACTGGAACAAGCCCGACGGCCTCACCGTGATCCGGCCGCGCCAGGCGATGTCCTTTCTGGCGCCCCTGGACGTGGGCCGCATTCCCGGCGTGGGCAAGGTGATGCAGGGCAAGCTGGCCGCGCTCGGCATCCACACGGTCGGGCAGTTGCGCAGCCATGCGCGCGAGGAACTGGAACGGCGTTTCGGCCGCTGGGGCGGACGCCTGTATCTGCTGGCGCGCGGCATCGACGAGCGCGCCGTCGAGCCGCACCGCGAGACTCTGCAGGTGTCGGCCGAAGACACCTTCGAGCGCGATCTCACGCTGGACGAGCTGGAACCGCACATCCGCCGCCTGGCCGAAAAGACCTGGGCCCACCACCAGCGCCAACGCCAGCGCGGGCGCCTGGCCCGTACGGTGACGCTGAAGCTCAAGACCGCGGACTTCCACACTCTCACGCGCAGCCTGACCCCGGCCAGCGAACCGCTCACCGCCACCGAACTGGCCGACCTCGCCTGCGCCCTGCGCCAGCGCGTCGGCCGCCCCGAAACCACGCGCTACCGCCTGGTCGGCGTCGGCCTGTCGGGCTTCGTGGACGCCATGGACCATGCCTTCCAGGACGATTTGTTCGTTACGCACGAATTTGGGGACGGAGGGAATTAAATTCTTGTTGCGTAATACATCACGTTCTTGAAGCTACCCCGCAAAAACAAGAATTTAATCCCCTCCGTCCCCATATCCATATAGCGCCCTCGCTACTCGCCCCTCACCCCTTTCTCCTCGGCACATACAGATCGGTGATCGTGCCCTCGGCCACCTCGGCGGCCAGGCCCACCGATTCGCCCAGGGTCGGGTGCGGGTGGATGGTCAGGGCGATGTCGGCGGCTTCGCAATCCATCTCGATGGCCAGGGCCAGTTCGCTGATGAGGTCGCCGGCGTTGA